>JAEWCA010000561.1 GCA_023390875.1 Actinomycetes bacterium | reverse complement strand
GCGCGACCCCGAGCCGGCGCGCGACGGCGGCGACCGCGAGGGCGGGGGCGAGGTCGGCGGCGGCCCGTTCGTCGGTCGTGGTGGCGGCCGGCTCCGCGTCAGGCTCGGGGACCATGACGCGATTCTGCCAGGACTGGCCCCGCGCACCTGTCGGGTCGGGCGCGGGAGTCGGGCGAATCGGTCGGGCCCAGGACCAGGACCGATGCGCCCAATCGAGTCATCCCCCCAATGGGCGACACAGTCTTGAACAACTTCTGGCGCGGTTGTAACGTGGCGGCACATCGCTTCACCCGCTGAAGAACATGCGGGACGCACCACGACGACGCAGGAGCTGACCGACCGCCCACCGCTGGGCGGTCGCGAAGACCGAGGAGGAACGCATGGCCGAGATCTCGCGGTTGCCCGGTCCGGTGATGGACCTCTGGGAGTGGCAGTTCGAAGGCGCATGCCGGGACGCCGACCAGGACCTGTTCTTCCACCCCGAGGGCGAGCGCGGCTCAGCCCGCCGGCGCCGCGCCGAGGCGGCCAAGGCGATCTGCGCCACGTGCCCCGTCCTCAAGGAGTGCCGCGAGCAGTCCCTCGCGGTCCGCGAGCCCTACGGCGTGTGGGGCGGCCTGTCGGAGGACGAGCGGGCAGCGATCCTGGCGCAGCGCAGCGCCCGTCGCGCCGCCGTCTGACGGACCGCCGGCGTCCGGCGACCCGCCAGCACAGACGACGAGAGCCCCCCCCCCGGCCGGGGGGGGGGGACGGGCGCCCGGCGCCCCGTCGGTCACTTGACGACGACCGCGAGGATGTCGCGGGCCGACAGGATCAGGTACTCCTCGCCGGCGTACTTGACCTCGGTGCCGCCGTACTTCGAGTAGATGACCTTGTCGCCGACCGCGACGTCGAGCGGGACGCGGTTGCCGTTGTCGTCGACACGGCCCGGGCCCACCGCCAGGACCTCGCCCTCCTGGGGCTTCTCCTTGGCGCTGTCAGGGATGACCAGACCCGAGGCGGTCGTCGTCTCGGCGTCGAGCGTCTTGACGACGATCCGGTCCTCGAGGGGCTTGATGGAGACCGACACAGCGGACCTCCCCTTCGCATGTGAGTCGTTCACTGATGTCCGTATGGCGTGCCGCCCACGTCGTCGCGGGTGCCGCGGCCGGTGACGCCGTTGGCATTCCCACGTGGAGAGTGCCAGCGCCCCAACTCTAGGAACGGGTTAGCACTCGGTCAAGGCGAGTGCCAGCGCGGCCATCCCGCGGCCGTGCCGGCCGCCCCCGAGGTGCAAGGATCACCGCATGGACGCCGCCGGTCTCACGTCGCTGCTCAGCCCGGACGGGTGGGCCCTGCTGGCCGCGCTGCCGCCGTACGACGAGGCCCGCGCGATGGCGCTGTCGACCCGGCTGCGCGACGAGGGTCTCGACCCCACGCTCGTGGCCGCCGCGCTGACGCAGTCCCGGCTGCGGGCGAAGGCCCGGCCGAAGCTCGGCGAGTTCGCGGACGGCATGCTCTTCACGCCGGCCGGTCTCGAGCAGGCCACCCGGCTCTCGGTCGCCGCGCACCACGCCCGGCGGTACCGCGACGCGGGGTGCACGCACGTCGCCGACCTCACGTGCGGCATCGGCGCCGACGCGATGGCGTTCGCGGCCGTCGGGCTGCGGGTGCTCGCCACCGACGTCGACGAGGCGACCGCGGCCGTCGCGACCGTCAACCTGCGCCACTTCCCCGAGGCCGTCGTGCGGCACGGCGACGGGCTCGCGCTCGACGTCGTCGCCGAGGGGGTCGACGGCGTGTACGCCGACCCCGCGCGACGCACGTCGTCGGGCAGCCGGCTGTTCGACCCCGCCGCGTACGCACCCCCGCTCGACGCCGTCCTCGCGCTGCGCGACACGGTGCCCCGCCTCGGCCTCAAGCTCGGGCCGGGCGTCCCGCACTCGGCGCTGCCCGACGACGCCCGCGCGCAGTGGGTGTCGGTCGACGGCGACGTCGTCGAGCTCGGCCTGTGGTTCGGCACGCTCGCGCCCGAGGGACCCGGCCGGTCGGCGCTCGTGCTCGTCGGCGACCAGGCGCACGCCGTGCACGGCACCCGGGCGGTCGCCGACGTCGGACCCGTCGCCGCGTACCTGTACGAGCCCGACGGGGCCGTGATCCGGGCGGGGCTGGTCGCCGAGGCCGCCGAGCGGGTGCGCGGGACGCTCGTCGACCCCACCATCGCCTATGTGACGTCCGACGAGCTGGTCGAGGACCCCGTGCTGCGGGGCTACCGCGTGCTCGACGTCATGCCGTTCGGGCTCAAGCGGCTGCGCACGTACCTGCGCGAGCGCGGCGTCGGGCGGGTCACGATCAAGAAGCGCGGCACCGCCGTGGTGCCCGAGCAGCTGCGCAAGCAGCTCGACCTGCGCGGCGACGGCGAGGCGACGGTCGTCCTCACGCGCGTCGCCGGGCACCAGGAGGTCCTCGTGGTGGAGCCCGTCTGATGGCCGCGCCCGTCGCGCTGCCGTTCGCCCGGTCCGAGCGGTCCACCGTGGGCATCGAGTGGGAGGTGGCGCTCGTCGACGCCGACTCCGGCGACCTGCGGCAGGCCGCCGAGACGGTGCTCGCGGCCGTCCGGCCCGACGACGGGACCGACAACCCGCACATCAAGCAGGAGCTGCTGCTCAACACCGTCGAGATCTCGTCGGGCAAGTGCCGGACGGTCGCCGAGGCCGGGGCGGACCTGCAGCGCTCGCTCGACGAGGTCGCCGCAGCCGCCGCTCCCCTGCGCATCGACCTCATGGGCGGCGGCACGCACCCGTTCGCCAACTGGGCGCAGCAGAAGGTCACCGACAAGGAGCGGTACGCCACGCTCATCGACCGCACCCAGTGGTGGGGCCGGCAGATGCTCATCTACGGCGTGCACGTGCACGTCGGCATCGAGGACCGGGCCAAGGTGCTGCCGCTGACGCGCGCGATGCTCACCGTGTTCGCGCACATCCAGTCGCTGTCGGCGTCGTCGCCGTTCTGGGCCGCGAAGGACACGGGGTACGCGTCGAACCGTGCCCTGCTGTTCCAGCAGCTGCCGACCGCGGGCCTGCCGTTCGGGTTCGAGCAGTGGGAGCAGCTCGAGCAGTACGTCGGCGACATGATGCACACGGGCGTCATCGACCAGTTCGACGAGGTGCGGTGGGACATCCGCCCGTCGCCGCGGTTCGGGACGCTCGAGATGCGGATCGCCGACGGCGCCGCGAACCTGCTCGAGGTCACGGCCATCTCGGCGCTCACGCACTGCTTCGTCGAGCACTTCTCGTCGATGCTCGACCGCGGCGAGCCCCTGCCGACGCTGCCGCCGTGGTTCACGCAGGAGAACAAGTGGCGCTCCGCGCGGTACGGCATGGACGCGATCATCATCACGAACGCCGCGGGCGACGAGGAGCTGGTCACCGACTCGGTCGGCCGGTGGCTCGTCGAGCTCGCGCCCGTCGCGGAGCGGCTGGGGTGCAGCGCCGAGCTCGAGCAGGTGCGTGTCATCCTGCGGCGCGGGGCGTCCTACCAGCGGCAGCGGGCCGTGGCGCGGCGCAACGCGGGTGAGCTCGACTCCGTGGTGCGGTCGCTGGTCGCCGAGATGAAGGCGGGCCGCCCGCTCTGACCGACGCGGCGGCGCGGCGCGGTCGGCGCGGGAGCGGTCACGGCGTGGTCGTCGCGAGCAGGTCGTCCCACCGGGCCGTCACCGCGCCGGTCGTCGTCGCCCCGGACAGGTACGTCATGAGCCGCACACCGCCCGCCGCCTGCAGGGCCGCCGTCGAGTCGGTCGCCGTGTACTGCCAGCCGGCGGGCTCCGTCGTGCCGTCGAGCCAGGCGCGGGCGCGCAGCGTCGTGGGCGACGTCCCGACCGCCTGGGTGCGCAGGTGCAGCACCGCCCCGGGCGTCAGGATGACGCCGGCGAGCGTGCCGCCCGCCAGCGCGGTGCCGCTGCGGACGAGGTGCAGCTGCACTCCCCCACCGGCGAGCACCTTGATCCGCGCGGCGTAGTCGGCGGTCCCGACGACCCGGCCGGACAGGGCCGCGTACAGCGTGTTGTCGGGGATGCCGGACAGCGAGACGGTGGCCTGCGCGTCGGTCGACGTCGACGACACCCCAGCCAGCGTGCCGGCGAGCGTCGCGCCCGGTGAGACCTGCAGCACGCCCGCGCCGCCGGCGACCGAGAACGCGGTCGTGCCGCCGCCGAGCGTCCACGTCCCGCCGGTGTCGGCCGTGCCCCACGAGCGGGTCGCGGTGCGCGTGAACGTGTCGGCGGCGAGCGTGCTCGACGGGGGCGGCGGTGCCGCGACGGTGACCGTGCGGGTCGCGGTGCCGGTCGCGCCGTCGTCGTCGGCGACCGTGAGGGTCACGGTGTACGTGCCGGCGGACGCGTAGGTGTGCGAGGCCGTCGCGCCGGTGGCCGTGCCGCCGTCGCCGAACGTCCACGACCGCGCGACGACGGTGCCGTCGGGGTCCGTCGAGCCCGCGGAGTCGACCGCGACGGTCAGTCCCGTGGGTGTCGCGGTGAACGCGGCCTGCGGCGGCTGGTTCGGCGGCGGCGGAGGCGGCGGGGGCGGCGCCCCGACGGTCGTCGCGAGGACGTCGTCGTACGAGGCCGTGACGGCGCCGCCCGTCGTGGTCCCGCTGACGTACGTGGAGAGGCGGACACCCCCGGGGACCTGCAGCGCGGCCGTCGCGTCCGTGGCGGTCGCGAACCACGTCGTCGGCTCGGCCGTGCCGTCGACCCAGGCGCGGACCCGGATCGTCGTCGGAGCCGTGCCCTGGACCTGGACCCGCACGTGCAGCCGCTGACCGGCGGTGAGGACGAGCCCCGGCAGCGTGCCGCCCGTCAGGACGGTCCCGGACCGCTCGGCGTGCAGCTGGACGCCGCCGCCGGGCAGCACCTTGAGCCGCGCGCCGTACTCCGCCGAGCCGACGAGCCGGCCCGCGACCGTGGCGTACAGGGCGGCGTCGGGGATGCGGTCCAGCGCGACCGTCGTCGTGAGGTCCGTGGCGGTGGACGCGACGCCGGTGAGGTTGGCGGTCACCGTGCCGCCGGGCAGCGGCGCCTGGCGACCCGCACCGCCGCCGACCGTGAACCGCGCGGTGCCGCCCGTGAGCGTCCACGTGCCGCCGGTGTCGGCCGCGCCCCACGCGCCCGTGAGCGTCCGCGTGAACGTGTCGGCCGCGAGCGGGGGCGGCGGCGGGGGCGGTGCCGTGCCACCCATGTCGTACGGCAGGACGAACGCGCTGTCGTCGTCGGTCTCGTACAGGCCCAGCGTCGGCGAGTACGTCACGGCGGTGATCTGGTTCTGCGCCGGGTCGAACGTGTAGTACCTCAGCCACCCGTCGCCGCCGTGCGGGCGTCCCTGGTAGTCGCTCACGACCGCGTGGACCGGCCGGCCGCACGTGTTGGTGTCGGTGCGGCGGGCCTCGGACTCGTCGCCCGAGTAGAAGTGGCCGTTGACGACCAGGAAGATCGAGCAGCTCGTGGACACGAGGTCGTCCCACAGGTCCTGGCCGCTGTTGCCGCCGTCGGCCCGCAGCACCTGCGTGCTCAGCGCACCCGTGACGTCGACGTACGAGTGCGTCACGAGGATCGCGCGGCGGTCCGGGTAGGCGGCGAGCACCCGACGGGCCCACGCGACCGCCGCGTCGGGCGGGTTGTACTCGAGGTTGAGCACCAGGAAGTCGAGGCCGGACGCGCTGAACAGCGCGTAGCTGTCGAGGTTCTGCCGGTCGATCTCGTCGGGCCCGAACTGGTTCTGGCCCAGGTACCCGCCGTACGACGCCGCCGGTGAGTTCCACGACGCCCCCGCGTACCGGCTCGGTGGGAAGAACTGCTGGTACAGCGGCGCCGCACCGGTCGTGAGGTCCATGTCGTGGTTGCCGGGCACGACGGTGTTCGGGACGCCCGCGGCGTCGAGCACCGCGAGGTGGTCGGACGCGCGCTGCCACTGCACGGTCGAGGTGTCGACCCCGACGATGTCCCCGAGCCCGGCGACGAACGCCAGGTGGAGGTCGGCACGGTGGTCGACGATCCACTGGGTCTGCGCGGCCATGATCGGGTCGTTCGCGGTGCTGCTCACGTAGTTCTGCGTGTCGGGGACGACGAGGAACGTGAACGGCGCCGGGTCGGCGGCGGCCGCGGGCGCCGCTGGTGTGCCGACGACGAGCGCGGCGAGAGCCAGCGCGGTCGCAGCGGCCGACCAGCGGCGGCGGGCGGGCAGCGCGGACGGGGCGGGCAGCACGGACGGGGCGAGGCGGGGGCGTCGGGACATCGTCGTCTCCTCAGGACGTCCCAGTGGACCCCCGCCGGACAAACCCTGTCAATCACCCACAAACATGACACCAACATCGCCCGGTACTTGTCATCGCCTACTAGCAGGCAATACCGTAGCGACATGTCCGATCCCCAGCTGCTCAAGGGCGTCCTGCCCATGCTGGTCCTCGCGGTGCTGACCGAGCACGAGTCCTACGGCTACGAGCTCGTCACCCGGCTGCAGGACGCGGGCCTCGACGAGATGTCCGCCGGCACCGTGTACCCCGTGCTCAACCGGCTCGAGCGCGACGGCCTCGTCGCGAGCCGGCTCGTCGCCTCGACCGCCGGACCGGCCCGCAAGTACTACGTCCCCACCGCCGACGGTGCCACCGAGCTGGCCCGCGCCGCCGAGGCCTGGGAGCGCCTCGGCCGCACGGCGTCCGCCCTGCTCGCCCGAGCCCGCACCCGTCCACCCGCACCCGGTGCCGCACCTGCTCCCGCACCCGCCGAGGAGGCGTCATGACCACCCGACCGGCCCTGTCCCTGCGCGACCGCCTCGTCCGCGAGCGCTACCTCATGCGGTTCTCGTGGGCGATGCAGGACTACCCGAAGAACGGCCGCGTCGTGCGCGAGCTGCGCACCGAGCTCACCGCCACGGCCGCCGAGGTGGGCATGGCGCGCGCCGTCGCCGGCCTCGGGCACCCCCGCGTGCTCGCCGAGGGGTACGTCGCCGAGCTCGGCCGACGCCTACCGCGCTGGGGCACGGGCGCGGTCTGGGGTGCGCTCGCGGTGTCGGCGCTCGTCTGGCTCAGCTGGGCGTACGCCGCCGGCACGCTCGACACGCTCGCGGCGATGGGAGGCGGCACCGTCTCGCACACGGCGTTCGGCGCGACCACCACGTACACGCACACCGCCGACGAGGTCTCCGTCGGCACGGTCGCGACGTGGCGGCTCGCGCTCGTGTACCTCGTCGTGTTCCTCGTGCCCTACCTGGTCGGCGCCCGGGTCTGGCGCGCGTGGGGACGGCGGCAGCGGGCGCGTGACGTCGTGCCCGCCTGACGGCTCCTAGATGTACTGACCCGCAGGGTTGTTGACGCGGTCGATGGGTCGTTGGCCGCCGATGCCGAGGTGGGGTCGTTCCAGGTTGTAGTG
>JAEWCA010000546.1 GCA_023390875.1 Actinomycetes bacterium | reverse complement strand
CGGCCCGGCGCGCACCGCGGGTCCGCCCTGCGCCGACGCCGCAGATCAGGACCTGGGTCCAGCACCGGCACACAGGTCGCAGGGGCAGAATGGGCGGCTGGTGAGCGACGACGCGGCACGGACGGGTCGCGGACGGCAACGAAGGAGACGCTGTGACAGACGCGGCCACGCCGACGAGCCGGGGGAGCGACCCGGACCTCGACGCGCTCGACGACGCCTACGAGGACGACGACCTCGACCTGGTCGACGACGACCCCGACCTGCTGCGCCCGGCACCGCTCCAGTGGCGACGGCGCACCGCGATCGAGATGGCGATCTCGGGCGTCATCGGCCTGTACACGTCGTTCGTGCTGTCGATCGAGGCCATCGCGCTCGCGAAGGACCCCGACTCGACCTTCGCGTGCGACCTCAACTCGGTGATCAGCTGCGCCGAGGTCGCGAGCCGCTGGCAGGCCAGCCTGTTCGGCTGGCCCAACGCGTTCCTCGGCATCGCCGCCGAGGCCGTCGTCATCACCGTCGCGGTCGCCATGATCGGCGGGGTCGCGTTCCCGCGCTGGTTCATGCTCGCCGCGGAGACGATCTACACCCTGGGCCTGCTGTTCGCGCTGTGGCTCTTCTGGGAGGCGTGGGCCGTGATCGGCGCGCTCTGCCCGTGGTGCCTGCTCATCACGCTCACGACGACGGTCGTCTGGGCGGGCCTGACCCGCATCTGCATCCGCGACGGCCACCTCTTCCCCGGGAAGCGCGGCGCGCCGCTGCGCCGGTTCGTGGCGTCGGGCAACGACTGGTTCGTGACGATCGCGTTCCTGGTCGTCATCGCGATCATGGTCGTCGCGAAGTACGGGTCGTCGCTCCTGTCCTGAGGTCGGACGCGCGGACACGAAAGGGGCGGGCGTACCACGGCGCCCGCCCCTTTCGTCGTCCTGCGAGCCTCAGCTCGCGAACGCGGCCTTCAGCACGTCGAGCGGCAGCGACCCCATGCCGAGCGCGCGCGCGTGGAACGCCCGCAGGTCGAGCTCCTCGCCGCGCTTCGCGGCGGCCGCGGAGGCCTCGTCGCGCGTCTGCTCCCACAGGCGCTGGCCGATCTTGTACGACGGCGCCTGCCCGGGCCAGCCGAGGTACCGGTTCCACTCGAACCGCACGAACGGCTCGGGCATGTTGACGTTGGCCCGCAGGAATTCCCAGCCCTTGTCGGCGTCCCACGTGCCGCTGCCCCAGCGCGCCGGCACCGGCAGACCGAGGTGCACGCCGATGTCGAACACGACACGCGCGGAGCGCAGCCGCTGCGCGTCGAGCATGCCGAGGCGGTCGCCCGGGTCGTCGAGGAAGCCGAGGTCGGCCATGAGCCGCTCGGCGTACAGCGCCCAGCCCTCGGCGTGGCCCGACGTCATGCACATGAGCCGGCGCCAGCCGTTGAGCGTCGCGCGCTGGTAGACGGCCGCACCGATCTGCAGGTGATGCCCGGGCACGCCCTCGTGGTAGACGGTCGTCTTCTCGCGCCACGTGTTGAACGTGGTGACCTCCGGGGGCACCGACCACCACATGCGGCCGGGCCGGCTGAAGTCGTCGCTCGGGCCGGTGTAGTAGATGCCGCCGTGGGTCGTCGGCGCGATGCGGCACTCGAGCGTGCGCATGGGCGCGGGGATCTCGAAGTGCCGGCCGTCGAGCGCGTCGATCGCGGCGTCGGACGTCTCCTGCATCCACGCGCGCAGCGCCTCGGTGCCGTGCAGCTGGCGCGCCGGGTCGGCGTCGAGCTTCGCGACGGCGTCCTCGACGCTCGCACCCGGTCCGGCGACCTCGGCCGCGACGGCCTCCTGCTCGGCGATCACCTGGTCGAGCTGGTCGACCCCCCACGCGTACGTCTCCTCGAGGTCGACGGTCGCGCCGAGGAACGTGCGGGACCACAACGCGTAGCGCTCGCGACCCGCCGCGTCGGCCTCGGGAGCCTGCGGCGCGAGCTCGTCGCGCAGGAACGCGGCGAGGCCGGCGTACGCGCCGCGGGCGGCGGTCGCGCCACGCTCGAGCTCCGCCCGCACGAGCGAGCAGGACGACGAGTCGTCGAGCGCCGCGGCGGCCTCCTTGCCGGAGACGAACGACGTGAAGAACGACGCCTCCGGGTCGGCGAGCTCCGCGGCCTGCCGGGCCGCCTCGACGACCTGACGGACGGCGGCGACGTTGCCGGCGGACGCGGCGGCGCGCAGCGACTCGACGTACCCGTCGACCGTGCGGGGCAACGCGTTGAGGCGGGTCGCGATGTTCTCCCAGTCCTCCACGGTGCCCGTCGGCATCAGGTCGAACACGTCGCGCATGCCCTGCACGGGCGACGCGATGTTGTTGAGGTCGCGCAGCGTCTCGCCCGCGGCGTCGTGCTCCGCGTACAGGCCGAGCCGCTCGCGCATCGCCGCGAGCGTGATGTCGTCGACCTCGTCGCGCTGCGCGAGCCCGTCGAGCGCCTGCAACGTCGAGCGGGCGGCGTCGACACGGGCCGCGTGGCCGGCCGGGGAGTAGTCGGTCGACTCGTGGTCGTGGCCGGCGATCCCGATGCTCGTGGCCGCGAACGGGTCGAGCCGCGCGTACGTGTCGAGGTAGGCCTCGGCCACGGCGTCGATGGGGGAGGGCTCACGGGAGGCGGGCGTCGTCGTCACCCGCCCGACCCTACTGGGCGGTACGGGGCGTTTGAAGCGTTCCACCGTCGATCGACGGACCGGTCCGGGTGGCGCGCCCCGACGTCGGCCGGGTGTGTCAGCCGCGCAGGCTCCAGCGCCAGGCGTCCGGGCCGGGGCGGGCGGGACCGCCGCCGCGCACCGTGCGCCGGCGGTCGTTCCACGCG
>JAEWCA010000514.1 GCA_023390875.1 Actinomycetes bacterium | reverse complement strand
CGGCGGCCGTGCCGCAGGCGCTCGCCGACTGCCAGGCGGCCGTGAGCGGCACGCTCGACGCGCAGCAGGCGACGGACGCCCAGCAGCAGGCGCTCCTCGCGCTCGCCACGTCCCTCGACGACGCGGTGCAGGCGCTCCAGAAGGCGCTGGCGGAGTCGGACGGGTCGACGTCGGACGGCTCGACCGGCCCGACGTCGAACGACCGGTCGACCAGCCAGTCCAGCCAGTCGAGCCAGTCCAGCCAGTCCAGCCCGTCGAGCCAGTCCACCCCGTCGAGCACCCGGGCCCCGCCGACCAGCCCGTCGGGCTCGTCGTCCGACGACCGCAGCGGCAGCTCGTCGCCGGCGTCGGCCGCGACGGTCCTGGCGGACCAGGCGGCCGTCGACCTGGCGGAGGCCGACGTCGCGGTCGCGCAGCACCGGCTCGCGTTCGTCACCCTGACGAGCCCGGTCGCGGGCACGGTCGCGGCGGTGTCGGTCACGCCGGGCGCGTCGGTCGGGGCGTCCTCGACGACCGCGGTGATCACGGTGCTCGGCACGGACGGCCACACGGTCGCCACGACGGTGCCGCTGACCAGCATCGACATCGTCGAGGTGGGCCAGGCGGCCACGGTGACGACGCCGACGACGGACGAGACGCTCACGGCGACGGTCACGAGCATCGGCGTGCTCGACCAGTCGGACACGTCGGAGCCGTCGTACGCGGTGGACCTCGCGCTCGACCCCACGGACCAGCCGCTGTACGACGGCGCGTCGGCGCAGGTCACGATCACGGTCGCGGGCGGCGACGAGGTGCTCACGGTGCCGACGTCGGCGGTGCACGTCGACGGCACGACGGCGACGGTCCGGGTGCTGGAGGACGGCGTCCCGACCGACGTGACGGTCGAGCGCGGCGCGGTCGGCGCCGAGCGCACCGAGATCGTCTCGGGCCTGTCCCTGGGCGACGAGGTGGTCCTCGCCGACACCGAGCAGGCCGTCGACACGGGCTCGTCGAGCTCGAGCCGCGGCCTGTCGGGGCTCGGCGACGACGGCCGCGACGTGCAGATCCAGGGCGGCTTCGGGCCGCCGCCCGGTTTCGATAGGAGTCAGCTCGGCGGCAGCCAGCTCAGCGGTGGGGGCGGTCGGTAGGCTCGCGGCGTCGCCGTCGAGAAGGCGGCACGACGGGAGGACCACGATGACCGACCAGACACCCGGCACCCCGCACGTCGCGGTGCTCGGTGGCGGTGTGATGGGCGAGACGCTGCTCGCGGCGCTGCTCACCGCGGGCTGGACGCCCGAGCAGGTGGAGGTCACCGAGCAGTCGGCGGCCCGGGCCGACGAGCTCGCCGGCCGGCACGGGGTCCGCACGGGGGCGTCCAACCGCGACGCGGCGGTGCGCGCGGACGTGGTGCTCGTCGCGGTCAAGCCGAACGTCGTCAGCACGGTCCTCGACGAGATCGCGCCGGTGCTCAAGGGCGGCGAGGTCGTCGTGACCGTGGCCGCGGGCCTGCCGATCGCGACCTACGAGGGTCGCCTCCCGACCGGCACGCCCGTGGTCCGCGTCATGCCGAACACGCCCGCGGTGGTGGGCAAGGGTGCGAGCGCGATCGCGGGCGGGACGCACGCGACCGAGGGTCACCTGGTGCTCGTCGAGAAGATGCTCGCGGCGACGGGCCTCGTCGTCCGCGTCGCGGAGAAGGACCTCGACGCGGTCACCGCGATCTCGGGGTCCGGCCCGGCGTACGCGTTCTACCTGATCGACGCGATGGCGGAGGCGGGCGTCCTCCTCGGCCTGACGCGCGACCTCGCGACGCGGCTCGCGGTCGCGACCGTCGAGGGGTCCGCGGCCCTCGCCGTGCAGTCGGGGGACCATCCGGTGGTGCTGCGGGAGCGCGTGTCGTCGCCGGGCGGCACCACGGTCGCCGCGGTCCGCGCGCTCGACGCGCACGGTGTGCGGGCCGGTGTCGTGGCGGCGGCGGAGGCCGCGCGGGACCGGTCGCGCGAGCTCGGCGCGCAGTACGCCGGCTGACGACGAGGACCACCGATGAACACCCCTGTGCGCCCGCCCGCGATGAGCGACGTCGCCCAGCTCGCCGGCGTCTCCCACCAGACGGTCTCGCGTGTGCTCAACGACCACCCGAGCGTCCGCCCGGAGACCCGCGAGCGCGTGAACGACGCGATCGCGCAGCTGGGCTACCGCCGCAACAGCGCCGCGCGCGCCCTGGTGACGCGCCGCTCGGGGACGCTCGGCGTCGTCACGCCCGCGACGGCGCTGTACGGCCCGACGAGCACGCTGGTCGGGCTCGAGGAGGCCGCCCGCGTGGTCGGCTGGTACGTGTCGGTCGCGACGATCCGGCAGTTCGACGGCGACACCATGCACGACGCGGTCGAGCACTTCCTGGGTCAGGGCGTCGACGGCATCGCGATCATCGCGCCCACCACGGAGGTCGCGCGGGCCATCGCCGCGATCGCCTCGCCGGTGCCGGTCGTGCTCATCTCGTCGGCGTCCGACGTGCCGCCCGTCCCGCACCTGCACGCCGTCGGCGTCGACCAGCGGCACGGTGCGCGCCTCGCGACGCAGCACCTGCTCGACCAGGGCCACACGTCGGTCGTGCACGTCGCGGGTCCGCAGGACTGGTTCGACGCGCAGGACCGGCTCGCCGGCTGGCGCGAGGTGTCCGGGCCGGGCGCGCCGGACCATCTCGAGGCCGGGTGGGACGCCGCGGACGGCTACGAGCTCGGGCGGCAAATGGTCCGCGAGGGGCTGCCGTCGGCGATCTTCGCGGCGAACGACCAGCTCGCGCTCGGCCTCCTGCACGCGTTCTGGGAGAGCGGGGTGCGCGTGCCGGAGGACGTCGCGGTCGTCGGCTTCGACGACGAGGTCGGGGCCGCGCACTACACGCCGCCGCTGACCACGGTCCGGCAGGACTTCGGGGCGCTCGGGCGGCTCGCGGTCCGCTCGTTGGAGGCCGCGTTCGCCGGGGCCGACGTGGCCCGGCAGCAGATCCCCGCGGAGCTCGTGGTGCGGCGCAGCTCCGTGCGGCCACCCGCCTGACGTGCGCCGAGGCACCCGCCCGACGTCGACGCCACCCTAGGCTGGGAACGGCACGACCCTCGGCGCGCGCCCGGCCCGACGTGGGGCCCGGG
>JAEWCA010000488.1 GCA_023390875.1 Actinomycetes bacterium | reverse complement strand
GGCCGCGGCCCAGCAGGCCGCGCAGCGGGCCGCGTGGAAGGCGTCGCTGCTCGGGTACGCCAACGGCCGCATCCCCGCGTCCGCGCTGTGCGGCGTCTCGTTCGACCCGGCCGTCCAGCTCCGGTGCGACGCCGCCGAGGCCCTCGAGGCGCTCAACGCGTCGTACGCGGCGGCGTTCGGCACGAACCTCACGATCTCCGACTCGTACCGCTCGTACGGCGGCCAGATCTCGTGCCGCCGCACCAAGGGCAGCCTGTGCGCGGTCCCCGGCACGTCCAACCACGGCACGGGTGTCGCGGTGGACCTCGGCGGCGGCATCCAGACGTTCGGCACCGCGCAGTTCCGCTGGATGTCGGAGCACGCCGGCGACTTCGCGTGGACGCACCCGTCGTGGGCCGAGCCGCGCGGCGGCAAGCCCGAGCCGTGGCACTGGGAGTACGTCGGCTGACGACGGCGCGCTGCGGGTGAGAAATGCCCGGTAGGTCCGCTGCGGCGGCCACGGCTCTACGATCGGGCGCATGAGCACCTCGGCCGAGCCGGGGCGGACCGGTCCGCTGGTGGGCCGGGCCGCCGAGCTCGACGACCTCGACGACCTGCTCTCCACGGCGGCCGGTGGCGACGGCGGCACCGTCCTCCTGGAGGGCGAGGCGGGCATCGGCAAGACGAGCCTCGTCGAGGCCCTGTCGTCGAGCGCGCGGCTGCTCGACGTCGAGATGCGCACCGCGCGGGCGTCGTCGATGCGCTCGGCGTCGTTCGCGCTGCTGGCCGACGCGCTGCTCGCCGACTCCCGGATCGGCCGGGGCGCCGGCGCGCGCGGGCCCGTCGAGGGTGAGCTCACGGACCTGCTGGAGGCGTTGCACGGCGAGCCGGCGTCCGCGTGGGGCTCGTCGGCGTCGTCGGCCCGTCGCGAGCGTGCCGTCGAGCTGTTCGCCGCGCTGCTGCGGCGGCGGGGCGACGCGCGGCCGTGGGTGCTGGTGCTGGAGGACGTGCACCTCGCCGACGACGCGTCGCTCGACGTGCTGCTGCGGCTCGCGCGCGAGGGGGCCGTGCCGCGGGCGCTCGTCGTGCTGACGCTGCGCCCCGTCCCGTACCGGCCCGCCCTGTCGCCGGTGATCGCCGCGTGGACCCGGGCGGGCGCGCGGTACGTCGAGCTGCGGCCGCTGTCGCCGTCGGCGGTCGTCGAGCTGGGTGAGCGCCTCGCGGGCGGTGCGCTCGGGCCGTCGCTGCGCGGGACGCTGTCGATGACGGGCGGCAACCCGCGGCTCGTCGCGGACGTGGTCAGGACGGCACAGGCCGCGCAGGCCTTGACCTCCACCGACGGCGGCGTGCTCGACACCCACGGCAGCGACTGGCTCGAGCCGCTCGCGACGCTCGTGCGCTCCCGCCTCGACTACCTCGGGCCCGACGTGCTCGAGCTGCTGCGGCAGGCGTCCGTGCTCGGGGCGTCGTTCGTCGTGTCCGACCTCGCGTCGCTCGTGGGCGACCCCGTGCCGGACTGCTGGCGGACGCTGCGGCACGGGCTCGCGGCCGGTGTCGTGCGTGCCCGGGGCGACCGGCTGGTGTTCCGGCACGAGCTCGTGCGCTCGGCGCTGTACGAGGGGCTCGACCCGACCCGGCGGCGCGCGCTGCACGCCCGGGCGGCCTGGGCGCTGCGCGAGGCGGGGGCACCCGTCGAGATCGTCTCAGGGCATCTCGAACGCGCGCGCTGACGTCGTCGGCCTCCTACGGTGGCCGAGGGGTCGAGGAGCGACCCCTCCTGCCACCGACACGAGGAGCACGCATGCCCACGCGTACCGCACACACGGCCTGGACCGGGACCCTGCAGGAGGGCTCCGGCACGGTCGACCTCGTCAGCTCGGGCGCCGGCTCGTACGAGGTGTCCTTCCCCAAGCGCGCGGCCGACGACGCCGGCGGCACGACGAGCCCCGAGGAGCTCATCGGCGCGGCGCACTCGTCGTGCTTCGCGATGCAGCTGTCGGCGGTCATCGCCGAGGCCGGCGGCACGCCGGTGTCGCTCGACGTGAAGGCCGACGTCACGCTGCGCCCCGACCCGGCGGGCGGGTTCCGGATCTCGGGCATCGCGCTCACGGTCCGCGGCCAGGTCGAGGGGCTCGACGCCGACGGGTTCGTGCAGGCGGCCGAGAACGCGAAGCGCACGTGCCCGGTCAGCAAGGCGCTCACGGGCACCGACATCACGCTGGACGCCGCGCTCGCCTGACGGCCCGGTTTCCCGAAGGGCGGCACACCCCGCGGGCGGGGCGGTCACGGGTGCGAGACTGCAGCCGTGACCGCCCTGACCGACACCGCCGTGCGCACCGACGACGTCGTGGCGGCCCTGCGCTCCGCGATGCGCGGCGTCGTGGACGACTCGTCCCGCCGCCGCGCCGAGTACTCCACCGACGCGTCGAACTACCGGGTGGTCCCGCAGGTCGTGGCGTTCCCGCAGGACCCCGACGACGTGCTCGCGGCGCTGGCCGTGACGCGCGAGCTCGGCGTCCCGCTCACGTCCCGCGGCGGCGGCACGTCGGTCGCGGGGAACGCGGTCGGCACGGGCGTGGTGCTCGACTTCAGCCGGCACGTCAACCGCATCCTGGCGATCGACCCCGAGGCGCGCACGGCCCGGATCGAGCCGGGGGTCGTGATGGCGGCCCTGCAGAAGGCCGCCCCGCCGCCCGGCCAGCGGTTGGGGCCGGACCCCACG
>JAEWCA010000464.1 GCA_023390875.1 Actinomycetes bacterium | reverse complement strand
CACGTCGGGGTCGCGCGGGCGCATGGCGTTCCTGACGATCGCGATCGTCGTCGTCATCGCGGTGTTCGCGTGCCGGCTCGTGTACGTCCAGGGCCTGCGCGGCCCGGAGATCGCCGCCCAGGCGCGTGACGCACGGCTGCTGTCGTTCGCGCAGCTCGGCACGCGCGGGCAGATCACGGACGCGAACGGGGTCGCGCTCGCCGCGTCGGTCGAGCGCTACGACATCTCCGTCAACCAGAAGCTCGTCGGGACGTTCCGCAGCACCGGCACGCCCGCGGTCCCGGACGGTGCCGCCGGCGCCGCGGCGAGGCTCGCGCCACTGCTCGACATGAGCCCCGCGGAGCTCGGCGGCATGCTCGTCGGCGACCGGTCCTTCAAGTACATCCGCAAGGGCGTGCTGCCCGACGTCGCGCGCCAGATCCGGGAGAAGCGGATCCCGGGCATCAACGTCGACAAGGTCGCGGAGCGCGTCTACCCGAACGGGAACCTCGCCGGGAACGTCATCGGCTACGTCAACTCGAACGGCGTCGGCCTCGCGGGGCTCGAGAAGTCGCTCGACGAGAAGCTCCAGGGCACCGCGGGCTCGGAGACGTACGAGAGCGGGATCCACGGCCAGGCGATCCCGGGCGGCTACTCCAAGGACGAGCCGGCCAAGCAGGGCGACTCGGTGCAGCTCACCCTGCGTTCCGACGTCCAGTGGAAGGCCCAGCAGGCGCTCACGGCGCAGGTCGCGGCGACGGGCGCGGACTCGGGCACGATCATCGTGATGGACACGAGGACCGGCGAGATCTACGCGCTCGCCGACTCGAACACGGTGGACCCGAACCACCCGGGCGACGCGAAGGGCTCGCTGTCGAGCGCGGTCTCCGACGTGTTCGAGCCCGGTTCGACGGGCAAGGTCGTGACGATGGCCGCGATCCTCGAGAACCACATCGCGACACCCACCGACCAGTGGCAGGTCCCGTACACGTACTCGCCGGACGGCAAGGAGACGTTCAAGGACTCGCACGAGCACGGCGTGCTCAACCTCACGACCACGGGCGTGCTCGCGGAGTCGTCGAACACGGGCACCGTGATGATCGGCCAGCACCTGCCGGTGCAGACGCGGTACGACTACCTGGCGAAGTTCGGGTTCGGGTCGAGGACGGGCATCGAGATGCCGAACGAGTCCGCCGGCCTGTTGCACCCGGTCGAGGACTGGCAGCGCCGCGACAAGTTCGCGGTCCTGTTCGGCCAGGCGGTGTCGGTCACGGCCATCCAGGCGGTCCAGGTGTTCGCGACCATCGCGAACGGCGGGGTCCGCGTGCAGCCGCACATCATCAAGGGCTGGACGTCGGCCGACGGCACGTACACGCCGACGCCCGCCGCGGCGACGACCCAGGTGGTGTCGCCCGAGACGGCCAAGACCGTGCTCACGATGATGGGCAGCGTGGTCGACGACGGCACGGGCTCGAGCGCGGCGATCCCGGGCTACCAGGTGGCCGGCAAGACGGGCACCGCCCAGAACTGGGTCGGCGGTGTGCAGGGCATCACGGCGTCGTTCATCGGCGTCGCCCCGGCGGACGACCCGCGCATCGCCGTCGCGGTGATCCTGCACAACCCGCGCTCGTCCATCTACGGCGGCACGGTCGCGGCGCCGGTGTTCAGCGACGTCGCCGGCTACACGCTCGGCGACCTGGGCGTCGCGCCGTCGGGGACGACGCCTCAGCTGTTCCCGACGACATGGTGACCACCCCCGTGACGAGCGGCGCGCGCGCCGCCGCGAGCTCGGGGGGACGGCGCTCGGACCGACGGCCCGGGACCTGCGTGCACGGTAGATTCTCCGCATGACGTCACCGGTCCGGATGCGCCCCCAGCATCCCGAGTCCCACCGGGTGGACGAGCTCCTCAGCACGTTCTCCCTGGTCAGCGCCGGTCGACCGGCCGATGCCGACACCACGTTCACGGGCGTGACGCTCGCGAGCACCGAGGTGGTCCCGGGGGACGTGTTCGTCGCGGTCCCGGGGCTGAAGGTCCACGGCGCCGCCTACGCGGCCCAGGCGGTCGCCGCGGGTGCGGTCGCCGTGCTCACGGACGCGGTGGGTGCGGGCGAGTGCGCGCACCTCGACGTCCCGGTGCTCGTCGCGGACGACCCGCGCGCGCTGGCCGGGCCGGTCGCCGCGTGGGCGTACGGTTCGCCCGCGACGGACCTGGTCACGGTCGGCGTCACGGGCACCAACGGCAAGACCACCACCACCTACTTCGTCGACGCCGCGCTGCGCGCCGCGCACGCGACGACAGCGGTGCTCGGCACGGTCGAGCTGCGCGTGGGCGAGGACGCGATCGAGAGCCCGCGCACGACGGTCGAGGCCCCCGCGCTGCACGCGATCCTCGCGCTCGCACGCGAGCGTGGCGCCACCGCGGTCGCGATGGAGGTGTCGTCGCACGCGCTCGCCCTCGGCCGCGTGCGCGGGCTGACGTTCGACGTCGTCGGGTTCACCAACCTGCAGCGCGACCACCTCGACTTCCACGGCGACATGGAGGGGTACTTCCGCGACAAGTCGCGCCTGTTCGCGTCGGGTCAGGCACGCCGCGGCGTCGTGGTCGTCGACGACGAGTGGGGGCGCCGCCTTGCCGTGGAGTCGCCGATCCCGGTCGAGTCGGTGTCGACGCACGTCGGTGCCGACGTGCGGGCCGACTGGACGGTGGTCGCGGCGGACATCGGGCTCGACGGCGTCGGGTCGTCGTTCGTGCTGCGCGGCCCCGACGGCACCGAGCACGCGGCCGCGAGCCCGCTGCCGGGGCTGGTCAACGTCTCCAACGCCGCGCTCGCGATCGTCCTGGCGCACGCCGCCGGCGTGGACCTCGGTGTCGCGATCGACGCGGTCGCGCACGCGCACGAGATCCCGGGTCGCATGGAGCGGGTCATCGAGCGCGACGAGCGCTGGCCGCTCGCGCTCGTCGACTACGCGCACACCCCCGACGCGCTCGTGCTGGCGCTCGAGGCCGTGCGACCGATCACCCCGGGCCGGCTGGTCCTGGTGTTCGGGTCCGACGGCGACCGCGACCAGGGCAAGCGCCCGATCATGGGCGAGATCGCCGCGCGCCTCGCGGACGTGATCGTCGTCACCGACGAGAACCCCCGTTCCGAGCAGCCGGAGGCGATCCGTTCCGCCATCCTCGACGGGGTACGGGCGCAGCGCCCGGACCTGACCGACGTGCACGAGGCGACGAGCCGTGCGCAGGCCATCCGCGACGCCCTGTCCCTCGCGACCGCGCAGGACACCGTGATCATCACGGGCAAGGGCCACGAACCGACACAGGAGATCGCCGGGGTGTTCCACCGGTACAACGACCGTGACGTGCTCCAGGCCGCCTACGCCGCCGGACCCGACCAGCGGGCGGAGCAGCACGCGTGATCGCCCTGACGGCGGCCGAGATCGCGGCCGCGACGGGCGGCGTGCTGCACGCGGACCCGTCCCTCGTGGTGAGCGGGCCCGTGGTGGTCGACTCGCGCGACGTCCTGCCGGGCGGCCTGTTCGTGGCGCTGCCGGGTGAGCACGTCGACGGCCACGACTACGCCGCGACCGCGGTCGAGGCGGGCGCCGCGCTGGTCCTCGCGAACCGCGAGCTGCGCGACGGCGACCGGGACGTGCCGACGGTCGTCGTGGACGACGTCGAGGTCGCGCTCGGCGAGCTCGCGCGGACCGTCCTGGTGCGGCTGCGGGAGGCGGCGCTCGAGCCGGGCGGCAGCGACCTGCGCGTCATCGGCGTGACGGGGTCCGTCGGCAAGACGACGACGAAGGACCTGCTGTCGCAGCTGTGCGGCAGCGTCGGCCCGACGATCGCGCCGGTCCGGTCGTTCAACAACGAGATCGGCCTGCCGCTCACGGTGCTCCGGGCCGACGAGTCGACCCGGTTCCTCGTGCTCGAGATGGGCGCGAGCGGGATCGGCCACCTCACGTACCTCACGCGCATCGCGCCGCCGGACGTGGCCGTCGTGCTCGTCGTCGGGCAGGCGCACATCGGCGAGTTCGGCGGCATCGAGGCGGTCGCGACCGCGAAGCGCGAGATCGTCGAGGGGCTCGTGCCCGACGGCGTCGCGGTGCTCAACGCCGACGACCTGCGGGTGCGCGCGATGTCGGCCGCCGCGCCGGGCGAGATCGTGCTGTTCGGCGAGGCGTCGGACGCCGCCGTGCGTGCGCGCGACGTGGTGCTCGACCGCGCCGGTCGGGCGCGCTTCACGCTCGTCGAGCGCACCGGGGCCGGCGAGCAGACCGCGGACGTCGAG
>JAEWCA010000457.1 GCA_023390875.1 Actinomycetes bacterium | reverse complement strand
GACCAACCCGCCCCCCGGCCGGGCCTGCCCCGACCTGCCCCGGCCGGGCCCGCCGGGCGTCAGGCCAGGACGCTGCGGTAGACGTCGAGCGTCCGCTCCCCGATGGCCTCCCACGAGAAGTGGTCCTCGACACGGCTGCGCGCCGCCTGGCCCCACCGCGCCGCCCGGTCCGGGTCGGTCACCAGGTCGGTGAGCGCCGCGGCGAGGTCGGCGACGAAGCGCTCGGGGTCGACGGGCGTCCCGGTCCCGTCCTGCAGCTGGTCGATCGGCACGAGCGTGCCCGTGACGCCGTCGTCGATGACCTCCGGGATGCCACCGGTCGCGGTGCCGACCACGGGCAGCCCCACGGCCATGGCCTCGAGGTTGACGATGCCGAGCGGCTCGTAGATCGACGGGCACGCGAACACCGTGCCCGCGTCGAGCACCGCGACGAGCTGGTCGCGCGGCAGCATCTGCTCGATCCACACGACGCCCGACCGCTTCTGCCCCAGCTGCTCGACGAGCCCCGACACCTCTGCGGCGATCTCCGGCGTGTCCGGTGCCCCGGCGCACAGCACGACCTGCACGTCCTGCGGCAGGCGCTCGGCGGCCCGCAGGAAGTACGGCAGACCCTTCTGCCGGGTGATCCGGCCGACGAACACGATCGACGGGCGGTCCGGGTCGATGCCGAGCCGGCGCACCGTGGCGTCGGCCGCCGCACGCGCCTCGTCGCCGGACGGGGCCCGCCAGCCGTCGAGGTCGATGCCGTTGTGCACCACGTGCACCTTGGCGGGGTCGACGCTCGGGTACGACCGCAGGATGTCGTCGCGCATGCCGCCGCTCACCGCGATCACGCCGGCGGCCGCCTCGTAGGCCGTCTTCTCCGCCCAGCTGGACAGGGCGTACCCGCCGCCGAGCTGCTCGGCCTTCCACGGA
Source organism: Actinomycetes bacterium (assembly GCA_023390875.1). Taxonomy (GTDB): domain Bacteria; phylum Actinomycetota; class Actinomycetes; order Actinomycetales; family Cellulomonadaceae; genus Cellulomonas. The sequence goes on along the minus strand of JAEWCA010000457.1, from coordinate 9,788 downwards.
CGCAGCGGCTCGAGGCTGTGCGCCGTGACCACGTGCGGCAGGCCGTGCAGCAGGCTCGCGAGGTGACCCGCGAGGTTGGCGTACCAGGTGTGCGAGTGCACGAGGTCGGACGCGACCCCGTCGGCACCGGTCCGGCCGACCGCGTCGACCATCTCGAGGTCCACGCCCAGCGTCTGCAGCGCCGGGTTCGCGGACGCCAGCTCGCCGGGCACCACGTACCCCTGCACGCCCGGCTCGTCGCGGGGGCCGTCGAAGCAGTGCACCCGGACGTCGATGCTGCGCCGCAGCACGTGGGACAGGCCCGCGACGTGCACGCCCGCACCCCCGTACACGTGCGGCGGGTACTCGCGGGTCAGCAGGTCGACGCGCACAGGGACCTCCGGTTCACGGCCGGTCCGGACGGACTCAGCACCTTCCGACACGCTAGCGCGTGAGCGCGGTCACGCCTCGCCGTGACCGTCGCGGGGGCCTAGGGTCGTCCCCATGGCAGCGCCCCGGGTCCTCGCAATCGTCCTCGCAGGTGGCGAGGGAAAACGACTCATGCCGCTCACGGCTCACCGGGCCAAGCCGGCGGTGCCGTTCGGAGGCATCTACCGCCTGATCGACTTCGCGCTGTCGAACGTCATCAACTCCCGGTACCTGCACGTCATCGTGCTCACCCAGTACAAGTCGCACAGCCTCGACCGGCACGTGTCGAAGACGTGGCGCATGTCGGCCCTGCTCGGGAACTACGTCGCGGCGGTGCCCGCCCAGCAGCGCGTCGGCAAGCACTGGTACCTCGGCAGCGCCGACGCGATCTACCAGTGCCTCAACATCATCGAGGACGAGCGCCCCGACATCGTCGTCGTGGTCGGCGCCGACCACGTGTACCGCATGGACTTCTCGCAGATGGTCGACGCGCACATCGCGTCGGGCGCCGAGTTCACGGTCGCGGCGATCCGTCAGCCCATCTCGGAGGCCGACCAGTTCGGCGTCATCGAGACGGACCCGACGGACGCCACCCGCATCAAGGCCTTCCGCGAGAAGCCGACGGACCCGGTCGGCCTGGCCGACTCCCCCGGCGAGATCCTCGCGTCGATGGGCAACTACGTGGCGAACGCCGACGCGCTCGTCGCGGCCGTCACCGCCGACGCCGAGAACCCCGACTCGCGGCACGACATGGGCGGCGACATCGCGCCGTACTTCGTCGAGCGCGGCACCGCGGGCGTCTACGACTTCCTGCGCAACGACGTCGCCGGCTCCACGCCGCGCGACCGCGACTACTGGCGCGACGTCGGGACCATCGACGCGTTCTACGAGGCGAACATCGACCTCATCTCGATCGAGCCGGTGTTCAACCTCTACAACAACGAGTGGCCCGTCTACACCGGCTACATCGGCCTGCCCCCGGCCAAGTTCGTGCACGCCGGCGCCGGCCGCCTCGGGCACGCCGCGGACTCGATCGTGTCCCCCGGCGTCCTCGTCTCCGGGGCGACGGTGTCCGGGTCGGTGCTCTCGCCGTACGTGCGCGCGCACTCCTGGGCGCAGATCACGGACTCCGTGATCATGGACGACGTCGAGATCAACCGGTACGCGCAGATCCACCGCGCGATCCTCGACAAGAAGGTCGTCGTGCCGGAACGCGCCCGCATCGGGCTCGACCGCGAGCACGACCTCGCCCGCGGGTTCACCGTGACGGAGTCCGGCATCACCGTCGTGCCCAAGGGCACGGTCATCACCGACTGAACCGCCCTGGGACGGTCCGCCGCCACCGACCGGCGCCCGACGGTCCCGCGTGGTGGGCTCGTCCGCGCGCCCGTCCTCGCCCGCACTAGCCTGCGAGCCGTGACCACCGACCCGCAGTCCCGCCACCTCGTCGTCATGGACGTCGACTCGACGTTCATCACCGGCGAGGTCGTCGAGATGCTGGCCGCGCGCGCGGGCTCGGAGGAGCTCGTCACCGCGATCACGGAGCAGGCGATGCGCGGCGAGATCGACTTCGCCGAGTCCCTGCACCAGCGGGTCGCGACGCTCGCGGGCCTGCCCGAGCAGGTGCTCGCCGACGTGCTGGACGAGGTCGTGCTGACGCCGGGTGCCGTCGAGCTCGTCGCGGAGCTGGACCGGCGCGGCTGGCCCGTGGGCCTGGTGTCGGGCGGGTTCATCGAGATCGTCGAGCCGCTCGCCGCTCGCGTGGGCATCCGGCTGGTGCGGGCCAACAGGCTCGAGGTGGTCGACGGTCGCCTCACCGGGAAGGTGCAGGGCGCGGTCGTCGACCGGGCGGCCAAGGCGGTCGCGCTGCGCGACTACGCGGACGTGTCCGGCGTCCCGCTCGAGCGGACCGTGGCGATCGGCGACGGCGCGAACGACCTCGACATGCTGGCCCTCGCTGCCGTCGGCGTCGCGTTCAACGCGAAGCCGCTCGTGTGCGAGGCGGCGGACGCCGTCGTGCGCGACCGGCTCGACGCGGTGCTCGAGCTGCCGGTCTTCGCGCAGCACGCCTGAGCCGCGCCCCCGACCACGCGCTCGGCACCGAACGCCGACGGGCACGAGGCCCGCCGGCGGACGCTCACTCCGGCAGCGTGAGGCGCAGCAGCGCCGCGGACCCCGGCCCGAGCTCGGACCAGGCGGACGGCGTCTCCAGCCAGCTCCACGACGCGGTCGGCACCCCGACGCGGACCCGGGCGAGCGTCGTCGCGTCCGACTCGGGGCTCGCGAGGGTCGCGGCCGTCTGCGACATCGTCGGCTCGTGGCCGACGACCAGCACGGTCCGTGCTTCGGCCGGCAGCCCCTGCAGCAGCTCGACGAGCGAGCGCACGCCGGCGTCGTAGACCTCGTCGAGGAACTCGACCCGCGGGTCGGCGTCGAGCGTCGTCCGCGCCAGCTCCCACGTCTGCCGCGTGCGCAGGCTCGACGAGCACAGCACGAGGTCCGGCACGAGGCCGGAAGCCGTGAGCGCCGCACCGACGCGCGGCGACTGCCGGCGGCCCACCAGCGACAAGGGCCGCTGGTGGTCGCTGATGCGTTCCGGGTGCTCGGCCTTGGCGTGGCGCAGCAGCAGGAGCCTGCGCGGGTCCTGGGTCGAGTCGGTCACCGGCTCAGCGTGCCATCACAGGCCCATGGCGTGCACGCCACCGTCGACGTGCACGATCTCGGCGGTGGTCGCCGGGAACCAGTCCGACAGCAGCGCGGCGACGGCGCGCGCCGTCGGCTCGGGGTCCGACACGTCCCAGCCGAGCGGTGCGCGCTCGGGCCAGCCGCCCTCCATCGTCTCGAAGCCGGGGATCGACTTCGCGGCGGTCGTGCGGATCGGACCGGCGGAGACGAGGTTGACGCGTACGCCCGACGGGCCGAGGTCGCGGGCGAGGTAGCGCGCGGTCGACTCGAACGCGGCCTTGGCGACGCCCATCCAGTCGTACACCGGCCACGCGAACGACGCGTCGAACGTGAGCCCGACGATCGAGGCGCCCCGGTTCAGCAGCGGCTGCGTGGCCACCGCGAGCGACTTCAGCGAGTACGCGGACACGTGCAGCGCGGTCGCGACGTCGTCCCACTCGCCGGCGAGGAAGTTGCCGCCCATGACGGACTGCGGGGCGAAGCCGATCGAGTGCACGACGCCGTCGAGCGAGTCGAGACCAGCCTCACGCACGCGGTCGGCGAGCGCGGCGAGGTCGTCGGCGTCGGTGACGTCGAGCTGCACGACCTCGGCGGGTGCGGGCAGCCGGCGGGCGATCGCCTGCGTCAGCCGGAACTGGCGGCCGAACGAGGTGAGCACCACCTGGGCGCCCTGCTCCTGCGCGAGCCGCGCCACGTGGAAGGCGATCGAGCCGTCGGTGAGCACACCGGTGACGAGGAGCTTCTTGCCGTCGAGCAGACCCATGGTTGTCTCTTCTTCCTTCGGTGGTGCGGGTGTCAGTGGCCCATGCCGAGACCGCCGTCGACGGGGACGACGGCCCCGGAGACGTAGGCGGCGGCGGGCGAGCCGAGGAACTCGACGACGGCGGCGACCTCGTCGGGGGTGGCGAACCGGCCGAGCGGGATCGCCTCGACGTAGGCCTGCTGCTGCTTCTCGGGCAGCGCGCGCGTCATGTCGGTGTCGATGAAGCCGGGCGCGACGACGTTCGCGGTGATGCCGCGGCCGCCGAGCTCGCGGGTGATCGAGCGGGCCATGCCGACGAGCGCCGACTTCGACGCCGCGTAGTTGACCTGGCCGGGCGAGCCGTACAGGCCCACGACCGACGAGATGAAGATGATGCGGCCGGTGCGCAGCCGGATCATGCCCTTGCTCGCGCGGCGGGCCACCCGGAACGAGCCCGTGAGGTTGACGTCGAGGACCTCCGCGAACTCCTCGTCGCTCATGCGCATGAGCAGCTGGTCGCGCGTGATGCCGGCGTTCGCGACGAGCACCTCGACGGGGCCGTGCGCGGCCTCGACCTCCGTGAACGCGGCGTCGACGGCGGCCGTGTCGCGCACGTCGCCCTTCACGCCGAGCACGCCGTCGGGCAGGTCGCCCGAGCGGTAGATGGTCGCGACCTTGTCGCCGTTCGCCACGAACCGTTCGGCGATCGCGCGGCCGATGCCGCGGTTCGCCCCGGTCACCAGCACGCTGCGGGGGGTCGATGCGGGAGCGTTCACGTTGTCGGAAGTCTCAGGCACGGGACACGACGCTATCCGACTCGGCCCGCTCACCGGCGCACGCGCTCGGCACAGGTTCGTCCCCGAGCCTTGTCGGTTCCGGACAACGCACGTCCGGGCGAGGGGTGCCCGCCGCCGGACTAGGATCAGGTGGTGAGCAAGAGCGAGCGCCCGGGCACCCCTGACGAGGTGCACCGGATCACCTCGGCCCCCGAGCCGCTGGCCGTCGACGTCGCGCGCCGCCAGAAGCGCTACCTGATCCAGATGGGCATCCGGATCGTGTGCTTCGCGCTCGCGGTCCTCACGTGGGGGCACCTGCCGATCGCCTTCTCGCTGTTCTTCATCGTCGGCGCGGTCGTGCTGCCGTACGTCGCCGTGATCTTCGCCAACGCGGGCCGGGAGCGCCGCGACACCGACGTGACGTTCGAGACGCAGCGCGAGATCGGACCCGGAAGCGGCACGAGCGGGCAGATCGGGGGGACCCGGTGAGCCTGCTCGGACCCGTCCCCGACCCGGTGGACGAGCTGGTGTGCTCCGCGCGCGGCTGCGCGCACGAGGCGGCCTGGGGCCTGCTGTGGAACAACCCGAAGCTGCACACGCCCGAGCGGCGCAAGGTGTGGCTCGCGTGCGACGAGCACCGTGAGCACCTGAGCCAGTTCCTCGACGTGCGGGGGTTCCTGCGCGACGTCGTCCCCGTGTCCGAGCTGGAGAGGGTCGCCGCACCATGAGGCCCGCGGTCCGCCGGGCGGTCGGGCTGCTCGTCGTGGCCGTCGTGCTCGCCGTCGTGTGCTCGCTGCTCGGACGGTGGCAGTGGAACCGGCACGTGTGGCGCGACGGGCAGATCGCGATCGTCGAGGCCAACTGGTCCGCGACGCCGGTGCCGCTCGACACCGTGCTGGACGGTGCCGGGGCGACGGTCACGGGCGACGACGAGTGGCGTCGGGTGACCGCGACCGGGCACTACGACGCGCAGGCCACGGTGCTGCTGCGCAACCGTCCGGTCGACGGGAACGCCGCGTACCACGTGCTCGTGCCGTTCGTCGTCGAGGACGCGTCCGCCGGCACCGCCGCGACGCCGACGCAGGCGGGGACGGTGCTCGTGGTCGACCGCGGCTGGGTGCCGCTCGGGGCGAACGGCAGCGACGACGTCGCGGCACCCGCTCCCCCGTCGGGCACGGTCACGCTGACGGCGCGCCTGCGGCTCGACGAGAATCCGTCCACCCGTCCCGCCCCGGACGGGCAGGTGCACGCGATCTCGACGGACCAGGTGCTGGCCGCGGGCGGCCTCGACGGGTCGCCGACGTACGCGTCGTACGGGCAGATGGTCACGGAGGACCCGGCCGCAGCGGTCGCGCTCGGGACGCTCGAGCCGCCCAGCACCGACCCCGGGTCGCACCTGTCGTACGCGTTCCAGTGGTGGACGTTCGCGCTCGGCGGCCTGGTCGCGTTCTCGGTCGCCGCCCGACGCGAGCTGCGCAGCGACGCGCCCCCCAGCACGTCGTCCTCCGCACCGGGCGCCCCGGACGCGCCGGCTCCCCCGCGCCGCCCGGGACCGGCCGTCGACCGGCCGCACCGCCGGGGAGGGCGCGACGAGGACGACGAGGACGCGCTCATCGACGCGCAGCTCTCGGCCGACCGCCCGCGCTGACGCGCTCAGACCTGACGGATCGCCTCCCCCGCGATCTCGACGCGCACGCGCTTGCCGACGAGCCACCCGCCGTTGTCGAGCGTGACGTTCCAGACGAGCCCGAAGTCCTCGCGGTTGACCTCGGTCGTCGCGGAGAAGCCGAAGATCTCGCGCCCGTACGGGTCCGTCCGGGCGCCGCCGAAGTGCATCTCGAGCGCGACCTCGTGCGTGACGTCGCGGACGGTCAGGTCGCCGATGATCGTGAACCTCCCGCCGACGCCGACCGTCCGCTCGATGAGCCTCTCGGAGACGTGCGACCGGTCGGGCAGGTGGTGGCGCAGCCGCGCCCAGTGCGCGATGGCATCGTCCTCGACGAGCCGCTCGACGCGGCGGCTGCGGAACTCGACGGCCGGGAACCGCTCGACGTCGAGGAAGTCCGGGCTCTTGAGGTGCGTGTCCCGCTCGTCGTTGTGCGTGGTGAGCGACGCCGAGCCGATGATCGCCGTGACGCTCGACTGCAGCGGGTCCTCGTCGACGACGATCGTCGCGGCGGCGGCCTCGAACTCGCCGCGGACCTGGCTCACCATCATGTGCGACGCGACGAACCCGACCCGCTTGTGCGCGGTGTCGAGCTCGTACCGGCCCGCCACGGGCAGGTCGAGCCCCTTCCACCGGCGCGTGGCCGTGCCTGTGCTGTCCGACTCCATCGTCCTGCCCCTCGTCGTCACCGGTCCCGGCTGCCGCACGGGAGGGCGGAACGACCGTCGGCGTACCCCTGGAGAGAGCGCGCTGGCGAGCGGCGACGACGTCTCGGTGACCCGATGCGTCAGGCCGCCATGGTGAACGAGTGGATGAAGCTTGGACCATCGCGCCCGGATCGTGGACATCCGTCCGGATCGGGGCGCGGTGCTCAGGCGAGCGCGATGAGGTCCAGGTAGGCGGGACCCCACAGGTCCTCGTCGCCGTCGGGCAGCAGCAGCACCCGCTCGGGGTCGAGCGCCGAGACGGCACCCTCGTCGTGCGAGACCAGGACGACGGCGCCCTGGTAGCCACGCAGCGCCGCGAGGATCTCCTCGCGCGACGCCGGGTCGAGGTTGTTCGTCGGCTCGTCGAGCAGCAGCACGTTCGCGCTGGAGACCACGAGGGCCGCGAGCGCGAGCCGCGTCTTCTCACCGCCCGACAGGACGCGCGCGGGCTTGTCGGCGTCGTCGCCCGAGAACAGGAACGACCCGAGCACCGAACGGACCTGCGTGTCGGTGAGGTCGGGCGCCGACGAGCGCAGGTTCTCGACGACCGTGCGGTCGAGGTCGAGCGTCTCGTGCTCCTGGGCGTAGTAGCCGAGCTTGAGGCCGTGCCCGGGCTTCACCTCGCCCGTGTCGGACTGCTCGATGCCGCCGAGGATCCGCAGCAGCGTCGTCTTCCCGGCGCCGTTGAGGCCGAGGACCACGACCTTGCTCCCCCGGTCGATCGCGAGGTCGACGTCGGTGAAGACCTCCTGCGACCCGTACGACTTCGACAGCCCCTCGGCGGTGAGCGGCGTCCGCCCGCAGGGCGCCGGGTCCGGGAACCGCAGCCGGGCGACCTTGTCCGACGCGCGGACCTCCTCGAGCCCCGACAGCAGCCGCTCGGCGCGACGCGCCATGTTCTGGGCGGCCACCGCCTTCGTCGCCTTGGCGCGCATCTTGTCGGCCTGCGCGACGAGCACCGCCGCCTTCTTCTCCGCGTTGGCCCGTTCGCGGCGACGGCGCTTCTCGTCGGTCTCCCGCTGCTGCAGGTACGCGTCCCAGCCGAGGTTGTACTGGTCGAGCGACGACCGGTTCGCGTCGAGGTGGAACACCTTGTTCACGGTCGCGCGCAGCAGGTCGGCGTCGTGCGAGATGACGATGAAGCCGCCCGAGTACGCCTTGAGGTAGTCGCGCAGCCACGCGATCGAGTCGGCGTCGAGGTGGTTGGTCGGCTCGTCGAGCAGCAGCGTGTCGACGCCCGAGAACAGGATGCGCGCGAGCTCGACGCGGCGACGCTGACCGCCCGACAGCGTGCCGAGCGTCTGGCCGAGCACGCGGTCGTCGAGCCCGAGGTTCGACGTGATCCGGTGCGCCTCGCTCTCGGCGGCGTACCCGCCGGCCGCCGTGAACCGGGCCTCGAGCCGCGCGTAGCGCTCCATGGCCGCCTCGCGCGTCTCGTCGTCCGCGCTGGCCATCGCGCCCTCGGTGTCGCGCATCGCCCGGACGACCTCGTCGAGCCCGCGGGCCGACAGGACGCGGTCGAGCGCGAGCTGATCGAGGTCGCCGCTGCTCGGGTCCTGCGGCAGGTAGCCGACCTCGCTCGAGCGGGAGATGTGACCGCCCGTCGGCTGCGTCTGGCCCGCGAGGGTCTTGGTGAGCGTCGTCTTGCCCGCGCCGTTGCGGCCCACGAGACCGATGCGGTCCCCGGCGGCGATACGGAAGGTCGACGGTTCCAGCAGCACGCGGGCGCCGATGCGCAGCTCGACGGCCTGGGCGGTGATCACGTGGTGGGTTTCCTCCGAGAAAGGCGTCCGGGTCTTGGCCACGGGCGCAAACGACCGCAATTCTACGACCCGCTAGCGTCGTCAACGGTCGCTGGCACCGCCCGCCGAGGGAGCACCCGGCAGGGCGCACCGACCGCCGCAGCGGGAGCAGCCGCATCCGTCACGACGCCCGAGGGGGCCCCATGTCCAGCACCGCACCTGAGCACGAGCCCATCGCCCTGCGCGCCGCGGACGCCACGTCCGAGGCTCCCGCCCCCGTCGCGCGCCGGTCCGTCGCCACCGACGTCGCGCTCGTCGCCACCTTCGCGGCGTTCATCGCCGTGTGCGCGCTCGTCCCTGCCATCCCGACCGGTACGCCGGTGCCGATCACGCTGCAGACGTTCGGCGTGATCCTCGCCGGGCTCGTGCTCGGCTGGAAGCGCGGCGCTCTCGCGGTGCTGCTCTACCTCGCCGTCGGTCTCGCCGGTCTGCCCGTCTTCGCCGAGGGGACCGGCGGCGTCGTCGTCCTGTCGAAGCCGTCGGTCGGGTACCTGCTCGCGTTCCCGTTCGCGGCGGCGCTCGCCGGGTTCCTCGCCGGATACGCGCTGCGCCTGCCGACCGCCTGGCGGTACGTCGGCCTGTTCCTCTCGGGGCTCGTGGCGAGCATCCTCACGATCCACGTCGGCGGCATCGTCGGCCTGCACCTGACGCTCGGCCTGTCGTACGCCGAGGCGTTCGTGTTCGACCTCAAGTACTGGCCCGGTGACATCGCGAAGAACCTGCTCGCCGCCGGCGTGGCGCTCGCCGTGTTCCGCGCGTACCCCGACCTGCTTCGCACACGCCGCTGAGCCGACCCGCTCACCGACCCCATGGCCGTCCTCGCCCTCGACGACGTCGTCGTCACCGCCTACAGCCCCGACCCGGCGGGTGCTGGTGACCGCGTCGTCACGCTCCTCGGACCGGTGACGCTGCGGATCACGGAGCGGCGCGTCGCCGTCGTCGGGGCGAACGGCTCGGGCAAGTCGACGCTCGCGCGGCTGCTCAACGGGCTCGTGCTGCCGT
>JAEWCA010000414.1 GCA_023390875.1 Actinomycetes bacterium | reverse complement strand
GCGCGCCACCGTCGGGCCGTGGGCGCCGTGCTCGCCCTCGGCGTGCTCGGCGTGCTCGGCGTCGCCGGCACCAGCGCGGCCTGGACGGACGACGCGTGGTTCACCACGGGCGTCTCCGCGGCACGCGTCGACCTGCGCGGCTCGGCCGACGGTGCGACGTGGAGCACGGCGGACGACGGGGCGACCGCGGTGACGCTCCCCGCCGTGACGGGCGTGACCCCCACCAACCCGGTCGTGCGCACCGTCCACCTGTGGAACGCGTCGACCGTCCCGCTGCACCTGCGCTGGGCGACGGACCCCGCGACGCTGGGCGGCGGCTGCGTCGCCGTCGAGCTCGGCTCCCTGCCGACGACCGCGCTGGCCGGCGACCCGACCTCGCCGGCCGGGGCCAGCACGACGGCCACCGTGACGTTCCGCGTGGCCGACGGCGCGACCCCGGCGGCCTGCGCCGGGGTGTCGCTCGGCGCCCTCGAGATCGTCGTCCAGGGGAGCACGTCATGACCCGCCACCTGACCCGTCCCCGCGCCGCCCGCTGGGCGCTGCTCGCCGTCGTCGCGCTCGTCGTCGCCGGCCTGCGGCTCGCGTCGGCGTCGACCTCGACGACCACGGCGTCCTGGACCGACGACGTCCGCACCACCACCGCCGTCACCCTCGGGACGTGGACCGTCGCACCGCCCGCGCCGAGCTGCACCGTCGTCCGCGTGGCGACCGGTGCCGTGGAACCGACGTACTCGTGCACGATCGCGTCGTCGAGCCCGGCCACCTGGTACGAGGGCAACCACCAGTACCAGAAGCACTACGAGATCACGTACCTGCACCCGGGCAACCCGACGCCGCAGATGTGGCTGCCCGCGGACCTGCAGGTCCGGTTCGACATCACGCTGCCCTCCGACGGCGCGCCCGCGTGGTGGCAGTGGGCCGGGAGCGGGCTGAGCGCGCAGACCAACCCCGCGTTCACGCTCACGACGCGGTGCTCGGACCTGCCACGCGTCGCGGGGACCCTGGTGCCGTCGCAGAACTACATGCACTGGGTCGTCGACCTGACGCCCACCACGCCCAACCTCTGCCCTGCCTGACGGGACCGGCACGCCGCGGACGAGCATCCGCGCCGTGCGTGGCCTCACGGCTCGTCGAGGGGCTCCGGCCGTTCGGGTGGCTGCGTGGAGTCGGGGTCGTGCGTCGTGAGCCGTACGACGCCGACCGCCAGCAGCGCGACGCCGACGAGCACCAGGAACCCGCCGATCACGAGCCACGGCCGTCCCGGATCGCCGCCGAACGACGGGTCGAGCACCGCGCTGCGGGCGTTCGCGTCGCGGGCAGCACGCCAGGTCAGCGCCCCGCCGACGACCAGCACGAGGCCCCACGCGAACCAGCGCGCGGAGCGGCGGAGCTTCGGGGCAGGCACGGGGTCGCTCTCGGTCGGGTCGGTCGTGGAAACGTGTCGGGGCGGTCGGTGCTGCTGAGACGTTCGGGGCGGCCGGGCTCCCCGGACCGACTGGCCCGACGGGTCTGCCTCGCGACGACCGTAGCCGTCGTCGGTCAGCCCCGGCCCACCGCGTCCGCGACCCAGGCCCGCCACAGGTCCACGCCCCGCCGGGTCGCGGACCGCAGCGCCGTGTCGTCGGCGAGCGGACCAGGGACGGCGAGCGCCGGGTCGAACGGCACGCGCAGCACGTGCTCGTGGGGCGCCGGGGGGACGCGCAGCGGCCGGCCGTGGACCTCGGTGAGGACCAGGCAGGAGCGGGCGGCGAGCCCCGGGTCGACACCCGCGAGCGCACCCAGGACGGTGCCCGCGTCCGCGATCCCGCGCGGCGTGGACGGCGCCACGAGGGCGAGCCGCAGGTCGGGCGTGACGAGGTGCGCGAGCGCCGCGTCGGTCCGGAGCACCCCGGCGTCCCAGACCGCCGCGCCGGTGTCGACGGCCTCCGTCGCGGCGCACCTCGACCGGTCCCCCGCGTCACCGCCGTCGGGCCCGAGCACCCACGGCGCACCGCCCGGCGACGCGCGCAGGCCGGTGTGCGCGAGCGCGACGAGGGTCGTGACGCCGACCCCGCCGGACGTCCCGGCGACGACGACGGTCCTCATCGGTCCTCCGGCAGGGGCGTCTCGGCGACCTGCACGATGAACGGGTTGAAGCCGCGCCGGACGAACCGGCCACGGCCGGGCGGGAACCGCTCGGCGTGCACGCGCCCGACAAGCGGGCCCTCCGACCGTTCGCCGGACAGCACGAGCGTCGACCCGCCGGTGTCACGGATGACCTGCAGCGACCGCGTGTAGAGCGCGCGCCCGGCACCCGCGACGGGCCGGGTCACCACGAGGTGCAGCTTGAGGTCGCGCGCGCTCGGCAGGTACGCCAGCAGCGGCTCGAGCGGGTCCGCACCGCCGGCGGCGACCACGTCGTGGTCGTCGACCAGCAGCACGATCCGCGGCTCCTTCGCGCGCGTCGCCGGGTCGCGGCCCGGCCGCTTGTCGAGCTCGACGGCGATCGACGTCGCGAGGCCCCGGGCGTGCTGGGCGGTCCGGGCGTGCGCGGCGAGGTAGTCGTCCCCGACCACCGCCGGGACGTGCCCGCGCACGTCGACGACCGCGATCGTCACCTCGTCGGACGTGAACCTGTCCTGCAGGCCGGCGGCGATCGTGCGCAGCAGCGTCGACTTGCCGGACCGCGCGTCGCCGAGCACGAGCAGGTGCTGGTCGTCGGACAGCAGCTCCCACAGGGCGGCGTCCATCGTGTCCTGGCGCAGGCCGATCGGGATCGTGTCGGGCTCGTCGAACCGGTCGGGCAGGTCGTCCGGGTGCACGACGCCCGGCAGCAGCCGGATCGGCGCCGCGCCCGGACCCGACCAGGACGCGGCCGTGCGGGCCGCGAGCCGTTCGAGCTCCTCGCCGACCTCGTCGTCGGGCACGACGTCGAGCACGGGCAGCGCGACGTGCGCGAACCGCTTGTCGTCGAGCAGCACGCGGCCCGGGGTGTCGGGCGAGATCGTCGCCGACAGCTTGCGGTCCACGCTCGACTCGGCCGGGTCGTTGAGCCGCAGCTCGACCCGGGTGCCGACGAGCGACTGGTGCGCCATCCGCAGGTCGCTCCACCGCGTGAGGCCGAGCACGAGGTGGATGCCGAACGTCGCGGCGCGCTGCATGACGGCGACGAACGCGTCCTCGAGCTCGGGGAAGTCGGACCGCAGCTGCCCGTACCCGTCGACGAGCACGACGACGTCCGCGGCGGCGAGCTCGGGGACGCGGCCCTCGGCGTGCCGGGCACGCAGCTGCGCGACCGAGTCGATGCCGTGCGTGCGGAACGCGTGCTCGCGCGCGGCGAGCATCCCGGTGAGCTCCTCGACGAGCCGGACGAGCCGCTCCCGGTGCGACCGCGTCGCGACACCGCCGACGTGCGGGAGCCCCTCGATACGGGCCAGGCCGCCGCCCGTCAGGTCCATGCCGTAGACCGCGACCTGCCGCGGCGTCGTGGTGAGCGCGAGCGACACCGCGAGCGTGCGGAGCACCGTCGTGCGGCCGGACTGCGGCGCACCGATGACGGCGACGTGCCCGCCGGCCCGCGTGAGGTCGAGGCGCCACGGCTCCTGCGACTGCCGCGCGGGGTCGTCGAGCAGCCCCATGACGACGGACAGACCGCCGGCGGACCGCTGCGCCTGGTCCACGACAGCCCCGAGCCCGACCCGGTCCGGCAGCGGCGGCAGCCACACGGGCGAGACCGCCCGCTCGGGCGTGCGCAGGCGGCGCACCACCTCGCTGACCAGCGAGGGTCCTTCCTCGGGCGTCGACGGGCGGTCGTCCGCGACGCGCCGGCCGCGCATGCCGTTGAACGTCGGCAGCACCAGCACCTTGCCGCCCGGGCCGACGGGCGGCGCCTCCGCGCGTCCCGCCGGACCGGACACGTACCCGGCACGGAACCGCGTGTACACGCTCGTGTCGACCTTGAGGTAGCCGTACCCGGGCAGCGACGGCAGGTGGTACGCGTCGGCCGTGCTGAGCACCACCTGCGACTCGGCCTCGCTGAACGTGCGCAGGCCCAGCCGGTACGACAGGTACGTGTCGAGCCCGCGCAGCTTGCCGGCCTCGACACGCTGGCTCGACAGCAGCAGGTGCACGCCGATGGACCGGCCGATGCGGCCGATCTGCAGGAACAGGTCGACGAACTCGGGCTCCGCGGTGAGCAGCTCGCCGAACTCGTCGATCACGACGAACAGGTGCGGCATCGGCGGCAGGTCGGGCCGCTCGGTCGCGCGCAGCCGCCGGTAGGCCGTGATGGACGGCAGCGACCCGGCCTCCTTGAGCTGGCGCTGCCGACGGACGACCTCGCCGGTGATCGACGCACGGGCGCGCGTCGTGAGCTGCGGGTCGTCCGCGAGGTTGTCCATGAGCCCCGCGAGGTGCGGCAGCGGGGACAGCGGCGCGAACGCGGCACCGCCCTTGTAGTCGACGAGGATCATCGCGAGGTCCTCGGGCGGGTGCGTCAGCGCGAGGGCCAGCAGCAGGGTCCGCAGCATCTCCGACTTGCCGGACCCGGTCGCGCCGACGCAGATGCCGTGCGGGCCCATGCCGAGCTGCGCGGACTCCTTGAGGTCGAGGTGCACGGGCGTGCCGCTGTCGTCCCACGCGAACGGGACCCGCAGGAAGTCGGCCTCGTCGCGCGGCGCCCACAGCGTGGCCGGGTCGAGCGTCTGCGGCCCCTCGATGCCGAGCAGGTCGTGCACCGACGGCGTGCGGTCGTCCTCCTCGTCGGGCGCGGTGACCTGCGCGGTCCGCAGCGCCGCGAGCACGCGCGCGACGGCGGTGAACACCGGCGCGGGCACGCCGTCGGGGTCGAGCCGCATCTCGGTCGTGGCGGCCGTGCCGGGCGCCTGCACCAGCAGCGCGCCGTCGTCGTCGAGCACGATCCGCACGTCGACGTCGTCGGGCTCGTCGAGCCGGTCGTCCAGCAGGTGGACGACGCTCACGACGAG
>JAEWCA010000395.1 GCA_023390875.1 Actinomycetes bacterium | reverse complement strand
GCTGACGACCGTCCGAGGCACTCACCGCCCGTTCGGCCGGTCCCGAGCCGCTCGGGGGTGCAGAATCCGATCATGGGTCCACGCCGTGCGATGTTGCTCGACGGCCGGGCGGGGGGACGGGTCCTGGGGGACGCGGACCTCGCACCGGCGCTCGCGGTGTGCGCGCAGGACGCGGTCGCCGCAGTCCTCGCGACGACGCGCGTCGAGGCGGCGACCCGGTCGGGCCTGAGGGCCGCCGGCGGTGCGCTGTGGGGTTTCGAGCAGGACGGCGAGCTCCTCGCGCTCTGCTGGGCCGGCGCGAACCTCGTGCCGGTCGTGCCGCTGCCGTCCGGACCCGTGCGGGAGCGGGCGCTCGACGCGTTCGCGATGCTTGCGCGTTCGCAGGGCCGCCGGTGCTCGTCGATCGTCGGTGACGCGCCCGCGGTGCTCGGCCTGTGGGACCGGCTGCGCCACGCGTGGCCGGGGGCCCGTGAGCTGCGCCCCGACCAGCCGTCGATGGTGATCGACCACACGCCGCTGGTCGCGCCGGACACCCAGGTGCGCCGGTCCCGGCTCGACGAGATCGACGTGGTGCTGCCCGCGTGCATCCGGATGTTCACCGAGGAGGTCGGCTACTCGCCGGCGAGCGGTCCCGGCGGCCCGTACGAGACGCGTGTGCACGGTCTGGTCGCAGCCGGGCGCTCGTTCGTCCGGCTCGAGGAGCGCGCCTCGACCGGGTCGCCGCAGGTCGTGTTCAAGGCCGAGCTCGGCGCGGTCGCCGGTGGCGTCGCGCAGGTGCAGGGCGTGTGGGTGACGCCCGACCGGCGCGGGGAGCGGCTGTCGGAGCGGGGGATGGCGGCCGTCGTCGAGCTGACCCGCGCCGAGGTCGCGCCCGTGGTGTCGCTGTACGTGAACTCGTACAACGACCGGGCGCTCGCGGCGTACCGCGCCGTGGGCTTCCGGCAGGTCGGGACGTACGCGACGGTCCTGTTCTGACGGACCTGTCCGGACGGACGGCGCGCGTCAGCGCAGCAAGCGTGACAGCCGGCGGTCGGCGAGCGGCTTGCCGCCCGTCTGGCACGTGGGGCAGTACTGCAGCGACGAGTCAGCGAACGACACCTCGTGCACCGTGTCGCCGCACGGGATGCCGTCCCAGCCGGGGCACGCCTCACCGGTCCGACCGTGCACGCGCATGCCTCGCCGCTTCGCGTCCTTGAGCTCGGCGGCCGGGCGGCCCGACGCCGCCGCGACGGCCTCGGTGAGGATCTGCTGGATCGCCGTGTGCAGCGTCGCGGTCTTCGCCGCGTCGAACGACTTCGTGGGCGCGAACGGGCTCATCCGGGCGGCGTGCAGGATCTCGTCCGAGTAGGCGTTCCCGACGCCTGCGATCGTGCCCTGGTCGCGCAGCAGCCCCTTGACCTGCTGGTTCCTCGCGGCGAGCAGCTCGGCCAGGCGATCCACGGTGAACTCGTCCGAGAGCGGCTCGACGCCGAGCGTCGCGATCTGCGGCACGTCGGTGGGCTCCGCGACGACGTGCACCGCGAGCCGCTTGCGGGTGCCGGCTTCCGTGAGGTCGAACCCCGAGCCGTCGTCGAGCCGGACGCGCAGCGCCAAGGGTGACTTGCCCGGGCGCACGGGGCGGTCGGACAGCTGCTCCGACCAGCGCACCCACCCCGCGCGCGACAGGTGCCAGACGAGGTGCAGAGGCTCGCCGGTCGGCGTCGCGACCATGAGGTCGAGCCACTTGCCGTGACGCGTCACGTCGACGACCGTGCCGCCGACGAGCGCGTCGGGCGGGGGCCTGAACGTCTTGAGCGCGCTGATCGCGCCCACCTCGACGGACTGGACGGCATGGTCGGCGGCGCGCCCGCGCAGGAACTGCGCGAGCGCCTCGACCTCGGGCAGCTCCGGCACGCGCACCATCGTGGCGCACCGCACCCACATGAGCCACGGATGCCGGACCACACCGCCGCCGACACTAGGCTGCGGCCCATGCTGCTGCGCCTGTCCACGCTCTTCGTCCGCACGCTGCGGGAGGACCCCGCCGACGCCGAGGTCGCCAGCCACCGGCTGCTCGTGCGCGCGGGCTACATCCGCCGGGCCGCCCCGGGCGTGTACTCGTGGCTCCCGCTCGGCCTGCGCGTGCTCGCGAAGGTCGAGGCGGTGATCCGCGAGGAGATGGTCGCGGCGGGCGTGCAGGAGGTGCACTTCCCGGCGCTGCTGCCGCGCGAGCCCTACGAGGCGACCGGCCGCTGGACCGAGTACGGCCCGAACATCTTCCGGCTCAAGGACCGCAAGGGCGGCGACTACCTGCTCGCGCCCACGCACGAGGAGCTGTTCACGCTGCTGGTCAAGGACCTGTACTCGTCGTACAAGGACCTGCCGCTCCAGCTCTTCCAGATCCAGACGAAGTACCGCGACGAGGCGCGTCCGCGCGCGGGGCTCATCCGCGGCCGCGAGTTCATCATGAAGGACGCGTACTCGTTCGACGTCGACGACGCCGGCCTCGACGCGTCGTACGCGATCCAGCGCGCCGCCTACCAGCGGATCTTCGAGCGGCTCGGCCTCGAGTACGTGATCGTCGCCGCGACGTCCGGTGCGATGGGCGGCTCGCGGTCCGAGGAGTTCCTCACGCCGACGGCGATCGGCGAGGACACGTTCGTCCGCTCGGCCGGCGGCTACGCCGCGAACGTCGAGGCCGTCACGACGGTCGTGCCCCCGGCGATCGACTGGTCGGACGCGCCCGCGGCCCACGTCGAGGACACGCCCGACACCCCGACGATCGACACGCTCGTCGCGCTCGCGAACGCGCGGTTCGCGCGGCCCGACCGGGAGTGGACCGCCGCCGACACGCTGAAGAACGTCGTCCTCGCGCTCGTCCAGCCGACCGGTGAGCGCGAGCTCGTCGTCGTGGGCCTGCCCGGCGACCGCGAGGTCGACCTCAAGCGGCTCGAGGCGTCCGTCGCGCCCGCCGAGGTCGAGCCCGCCGGCGACGCGGACTTCGCCGCGCACCCCGAGCTCGTGCGCGGCTACCTCGGCCCCGGCGTGCTCGGTCCCAACGTCGAGGTCGCCGAGGGCGCCGAACGGACCGCCGTGCGGTACCTGCTCGACCCGCGCGTCGTCCCGGGCACCCGGTGGATCACGGGCGCCAACGAGCACGGCCGGCACGTGTTCGACCTGGTCGCGGGCCGCGACTTCACCGCCGACGGCACGGTCGAGGCCGCCGAGGTGCGCGCGGGCGACGAGGCCCCCGACGGCTCGGGCCCGCTCGAGCTCGCGCGCGGCATCGAGATCGGCCACATCTTCCAGCTCGGCCGCAAGTACGCGCAGGCGCTGGGCCTGACCGTGCTCGACCAGAACGGCAAGGCGCAGGTCGTCACGATGGGCTCGTACGGCATCGGCGTCACGCGCGTCCTCGCGGCGCTCGCCGAGGCGAACCACGACGACCGCGGCCTGGCGTGGCCCGCGCACGTCGCACCCGCGCACGTGCACGTGGTCGCGACCGGCAAGGACGAGGCCGTGTTCGAGGCCGCCGAGTCGATCGCCACGACGCTGTCCGCGCGCGGCGTCGAGGTCGTCTACGACGACCGCCCCAAGGTGTCGCCCGGCGTGAAGTTCGCCGACGCCGAGCTGTTCGGCGTCCCGCTCGTCGTGGTCGTCGGGCGCGGGCTCGCCGAGGGCGTGGTGGAGGTCCGGCCGCGCGTCGGCGGGACGTCCGAGCAGGTGCCGCTCGCGGAGGCGCCGGACCGCGTCGCCGAGCTGGTCGACGACCTGCTCGCGGGCTGACCCGTGGGTCGGACC
>JAEWCA010000245.1 GCA_023390875.1 Actinomycetes bacterium | reverse complement strand
CGGCACGACGACGACCCCGCCGACGGGCGACGTCTCGTCGAACGCGAACGACCCGAACGCCACGGGCCCCGTGCCGGGCACCCGCACCTCGTCGCGCACGACGGCGTGCCGCAGCACGTCCTGCCAGGCGCGCCCGGCGGCCGCGAACCGGTGGGGGCCGGACACGGGGATCCGGAGCGTCTCGCCCCAGGCGACGAGACCGTCGCCGCGGCGCACCCAGGCGAGGGGCGCGTCGGACGGCAGGAGGTCCAGGAGATCGGCGGGGTCGGGAGCGCCCGGGCCGCCCGCGAGGTCGTCGAGCGCGACCGTCCGGACCACCAGAGGCTGCGGGACCGCGTCCGTGGGGGCGGAGGTCAGCGAGCTCATCGCTTCCAGCGTATGCCTCGAGCGGGGTGCCGCCCGCCGGGCGGGGTGTGGCGTGCGCGACGTCCTCAGGACGCCCACAGGAACACCACCTCGCCGCGCGCCCGTGCGGCGGCGGTGCGGGACCTGCGACGATGGGCCCCATGCCCCGTGCCGACCTGGACAAGGAACCCCACGACGTCGCGAAGATGTTCGACGCCGTGGCCCCGCGCTACGACCGGACCAACGACGTGATCTCGCTCGGCCAGGACCGTGCGTGGCGCAAGGCGACGCTCGCCGCGCTCGACGCGCACCCGGGGGAGACGGTGCTCGACCTCGCCGCCGGCACGGGCACGTCGACCGAGCCGCTCGCCGACAAGGGCGTGCGCGCGATCCCGTGCGACCTGTCGCTCGGGATGCTCGGCGTCGGCAAGGAGCGCCGTCCCGACCTGCCGTTCGTCGCGGGCGACGCCCTGCACCTGCCGTTCGCGGACGAGTCGTTCGACGCCGTGACCATGTCGTTCGGCCTGCGCAACGTCACCGACGTGCGGCGTGCGCTCGAGGAGCTGCTGCGCGTGACGAAGCCCGGCGGGCGGCTCGTGGTCTGCGAGTTCTCGCGGCCCACGTTCAAGCCGTTCCGGATGGTCTACACGAACTACCTCATGAGGGCGCTGCCCCCGGTGGCCCGCGCGGTGTCCAAGGAGCCGGACGCCTACGCGTACCTCGCGGAGTCGATCCGGGAGTGGCCGGACCAGCACCAGCTGGGTCTGCAGATCAAGGCGGTCGGCTGGACCCACGTCGCGTACCGCAACCTCACGGGCGGGGTCGTCGCGCTGCACCGCGGCACCAGGCCGGCCTGAGACGCGGTCCGCGGAGAACCTGTGAAGACGCCGTGAACCGCGAGATCACGGGCCGTGCGGGGCCGTCCGGTGCCGGGTAAGGATTGCCTTCGCAGACAGCCCCAGTGACCGTGATTACACTCGCGCTGAGCCGCACGTGAACAACGTCACAAGTGGAGCCACAAGTGGTGATCGCAGCGATGGATGACGCCGACGTCATCGTCGTGGGCGCGGGCCCTGCCGGGTCCGCCGCCGCGTTCCACTGCGCCTCCGCGGGCCTCGACGTGCTGCTCCTCGAGAAGGCGTCGTTCCCGCGCGACAAGATCTGCGGCGACGGCCTCACGCCGCGCGCGGTCGCCGAGCTCGTCCGCATGGGCGTGCCGATCCGCGAGCAGGACGGCTGGATCCGCAACCAGGGCCTGCGCGTGCTCGGCGGGGGCCACCGCCTCGAGCTGCCGTGGCCCGAGCTGTCGAGCTACCCGTCGTACGGGCTCGCGAAGGCGCGCACGTCGTTCGACCACACGCTCGCGTCGCACGCCCGCTCGGCGGGCGCGAAGCTGCTCGAGCGCACCAACGTCACGGGCCCGCTGCGCGACGAGCGCACGGGGCGCGTGGTCGGCGTGACGGCGAAGCCGGTGGACGACGACGGCCGGCGCGCGGGCGACGAGGTCGTGTACCGCGCGCCCGTGGTGATCGCGGCCGACGGCGTGTCCGCGCGGCTGGCCACGGGCATGGGCCTGCAGAAGCGCGACGACCGGCCCATGGGCGTCGCGGTCCGCACGTACTTCCGCTCGCCGCGGCACGACGACCCGTGGATGGAGAGCCACCTCGAGCTGTGGGACGGCGAGCCCGGCCGCAGCAACCTCATGCCGGGGTACGGCTGGATCTTCTCCCTCGGCGACGGCACCGTGAACGTCGGTCTGGGCTCGGTGAGCTCGACGGCCGCCGCGACGAAGGTCGACTACAAGTCGCTGTTCGCCGCCTGGATGCGCAACGCGCCCGCGGAGTGGGAGTTCACCGAGGACAACCAGCTCGGGCCGGTGCGCGGCGCCGCGCTGCCGATGGGGTTCAACCGCGGCCCGCTGTACGGCAACGGCCTCTTCCTCGCCGGCGACAGCGCGGGGATGGTGAGCCCGTTCAACGGCGAGGGCATCGCCTACGGCCTGCAGGCCGGCCGGGTCGCCGCCGACGCGATCAGCCAGGGCCTCGCGCGCGGCACGGCCGCGGGACGCGAGCGGGCGTTCGCGACCTACCAGCGCCGCATGAAGGACGACCTCGGCGGGTACTACACGCTCGGCCGCCAGTTCGTGAGGATCATCGAGCACCCGCAGGTCATGCGGCTGCTCACCCGGTACGGCCTGCCGCGCCCGCTGATCATGCGGTTCGTGCTCAAGCTCCTGTCCGACTGCTACGAACCACGCGGCGGCGACGCGATCGACCGGGTCATCGCGGCCCTGGCCCGCATCGCCCCCGACGCCTGACCCACCCGGCCGCCCACCAGGCCACCTCGACGAAGAGGAGATGACGCGCGATGAGCAACCCGTACGTGCCGCTGCTGGTGCTGATGGGCGTGGCCGCCGTGCTGGCGCTCGGCGGCGTCGGGTCGAGCGCGATCATCGGCCCGAAGCGGTACAACCGCGCGAAGCTCGAGGCGTACGAGTGCGGCATCCAGCCGACGCCGCACGCGGTCGGCGGCGGCCGGTTCCCGATCAAGTACTACCTGGTCGCGATGACGTTCATCGTCTTCGACATCGAGGTCGTCTTCCTCTACCCGTGGGCCGTGAGCTTCGCCGACCTGGCGGTGTTCGGGCTCGTCGCGATGCTCGCGTTCCTCGTGCTCATCACGGTGCCGTTCGTCTACGAGTGGCGGCGGGGTGGCTTCGAGTGGGACTGAAGGTCCAACCGGCACTGAAGGTCCAACCGGCACTGAAGGTCCAGCCGGCACTGAAGGTCGAACGAGCACCGAGCACCGCCCGGACGACGACACGCAGCGGCCGCGCACGAGGGGAGGACTGACATGGGGATCGAGGAAGCACCCTCGGGTTTCCTGCTGACGACGATCGAGGACCTCGTCGGCTACTTCCGCAAGGGGTCGCTCTGGCCGGTCACGTTCGGCCTGGCGTGCTGCGCGATCGAGATGATGGCCGCGGGCGCCCCGCGCTACGACCTGTCGCGGTTCGGCATGGAGGTGTTCCGCGCGTCGCCGCGGCAGGCCGACCTGATGATCGTGGCCGGCCGGGTGAGCCAGAAGATGGCGCCCGTCGTGCGGCAGGTCTACGACCAGATGTCCGAGCCCAAGTGGGTGCTGTCGATGGGCGTCTGCGCGTCGAGCGGCGGCATGTTCAACAACTACGCGATCGTGCAGGGCGTCGACCACGTCGTGCCGGTCGACATCTACCTGCCCGGCTGCCCGCCGCGGCCGGAGATGCTCATCAACGCGATCCTCGCGCTGCACGACCAGATCCAGAACAGCCCGCTGGGCGTCAACCGGGCCGAGGCGGCCGCCGCCGCGGAGGCGGCCGCGCTCGAGGCCACGCCGACGTCGCACATGACGGGGCTGCTGCGATGAGCGACGAGAAGGACCTGAAGAAGGACGCCGCGGACGCGGTCAAGCCGGGCGACGCCACGACGGGCGCGCAGCGGACGACGGCGACCGCGCTCGAGGCCGGCGGCCAGAACGTCCCGGCCGCGCGCACGCCGCTGGAGGTCGTCGACGTCCGCACCGGGATGTTCGGCGCGCACGGCACGGGCGACACGTCGGGCTTCGGCGGGCTCGTCGTCCCCGTGGTGCTGCCCGGCCCGAGCGAGCGGCCGTACGGCGGCTGGTTCGACGAGGTCGTCGACGTGCTGGCGGAGGTGCTCGACGAGAACGGCACGGGCTTCGCGGCCGCTGTCGAGTCCGTGGTCGTCGACCGCGAGGAGCTCACGCTGCACGTCGCCCGCGAGCACGTCGTGGCCGTCGCGCAGGCGCTGCGCGACGACCCCGCCCTGCGGTTCGAGCAGAGCCTCGGCGTGAGCGGCGTGCACTACCCGCACGAGACGGGCAAGGAGCTGCACGCCGTCTACCACGTGGTGTCGGTGACGCACGGCCGTCGCCTGCGGTTCGAGGTCACGGCCCCGGACAGCGACCCGCACATCCCGTCGACCACGTCGGTGTACCCGGCGAACGACTGGCACGAGCGCGAGACGTTCGACTTCTTCGGGCTCGTGTTCGACGGCCACCCCGGTCTGGCGCGCATCGAGATGCCCGACGACTGGCCCGGCCACCCGCAGCGCAAGGACTACCCCCTCGGCGGCATCCCGGTCGAGTACAAGGGCGCCACCGTGCCGCCCCCGGACCAGCGGAGGTCCTACTCATGAGCACCACCACCCCCCACGCCACGCGTCCGGTGCACGACGACGAGACGACGGGCGTCCCGACGTTCGAGGCGTCCGGCGGCGACTGGTCGGACATCGCCGAGGAGGCGGCCCGGCTCGGCGAGGAGCGCATCGTCGTCAACATGGGCCCGCAGCACCCGTCGACCCACGGCGTGCTCCGGCTCATGCTCGAGATCGACGGCGAGTCGGTGACCGAGGCCCGTGCGGGCATCGGCTACCTGCACACCGGCATCGAGAAGAACATGGAGTTCCGCACCTGGACCCAGGGCGTGACGTTCTGCACCCGCATGGACTACGTCGCCCCGCTGTTCCAGGAGGCCGCGTACTGCCTGGC
>JAEWCA010000217.1 GCA_023390875.1 Actinomycetes bacterium | reverse complement strand
CGGCCCTCGCGGCGGCCACGGCCGCGGGCGAGCTGACCACGCTCGCCGCCCGGCCGGCGACGAAGCGGCGGCGGATCTCGTCCGCGGCACGCAGCTCGCCGCGACCGAACGCCCGAGCACGGGCGATGGCGTCGCGAGGACGGTCGTCGTCCGGCGCCTCAGCCTCGAACAAGGGCAGCACCCGCTCCGCGCAGTCCGCGGCCCACGCGGCGACCGTGCGCCGGTCGGCCTCGCTCAGCGCCTGGGGAGAGACCACGCCCCACCTCCGTCCGGGACCCGCCGCAGGGCGCGCGGTTCACGCACCGGAGCCTCCGGTGCGTGAACGGCCGGGGAGGACGAGGTCGAGCACCCGGTGCAACCTGGCCTCGGCGACGGACGTCAGCGGTGGGAGCACCAGCGTGGTGATCCCGATCGCTGCGGCGGCGCCGTCCCACCCCCCGCGGTCCCCCACCATGAGGACGTCGTGCGGGGCGAGGTCCAGGCGGTCGAGCGCGGACCGGAAGATCGCCGGGTCCGGCTTGGCGGCGCCCACCTCGTACGACAGCGCCCAGACGTCGACCAGGTCGGCCCACGTCCTGCCGTCGCCGGCCTCGTGCGCGGCGAACACCGGCCGGAGGTCGACGTGGATGTCGCTGACGACGCCGACCCGCACCCCTGACGCCGTCAGCGTGCGCAGCAGGTCGCCGACGTCGACGGCGAACGGGTTGAGGCTCGGGTCGGACTCGACGGCGTACAGCGCCGCGGACAGCTCGTCGTCGACGCCCGCCGCGGCGAACCACTCCCGGTAGGCGGCGCGGTGCTCGTCGACGTCGGCGTCGATCGCGGAGGAGTCGACGCGCGACGGGTCGGCGGCGCGCAGGCGCTCGAGCACGCTCTCGACCGCCGCTGCGGACGCGTCCCGGCCCAGGCCGCGGAGGGCTCGTTCCGCGAGCCACGGGTAGGTCGGCGCGACGACGAGCGTGCCTCGCCAGTCGAGCAGCACGGCACGGAAGCGGGGCTCCACGACGAGCGCCTGCTCCTCCGGTGTCACAGCGGCAACCTACTGCGCCCTCGACCTGCTGCCGGACGACCCTCAGGCGACCGCCGGCGACCTGCGCAGGCTCACCACCGGTGCCGTCGCGCCGGAGCCGTCACCGGCACGGCGTGCGATCGCCGGCCGCGTGGCGGCAGCGACGGTGCTCGCCAAGGCCGGCGTCCCGTGGCGCACCCGCGCACCCCGACCGCACCGGGCGTCGCCCGGCGCCGCCACGGCCTCATGCCCGACGCCCCGTGAGCGCCGTCCCGGTCGGTCGCCTCGCACTCATGCGAGCCATGCTTCTGCCGACCCCCGGGGCCGACAACGGAATATCGCGGCGGGCCGCGACGCCGTCGGACCGGGCCCGCGATCCAGCCCCGAGGCCGTGCCGCGATGCCGATGTCACATCCAGGGCCTCCACCTCGTCACGTGGACGTCAGCGCCGTCCGGGCGCTCGGATGGGAGGGCACCTCCATGGTCACGCACGTCCTGGTCCTCGGCGGCGGGTACGCCGGTGTGATGGCGGCGAACCGCCTCGCCGGTCGCGACGACGTCGCCGTCACGCTCGTCAACCCGCGGCCGCAGTTCGTCGAGCGGGTGCGCCTGCACCAGCTGGTGGCCGGCACGCACGACGCCGTGCACGACTACGGCGAGGTGCTCAACGAGCGGGTGCAGGTCGTGGTCGGCGAGGCGGCGTCCGTCGACGTGGCGCGCCGACGCGTCGTGCTCGTGACGGGCGAGGACGTCGCCTACGACTACCTGGTGTACGCCGTCGGGAGCCACGGCTCCCAGACGCAGGTGCCGGGTGCCGTCGAGCACGCGCTGCCCGTGAGCACGTTCGAGGCGGCGACCCGGTTGCGTGCGGCGCTCGCGGCCGCGCCGCTGGCGCCGGTCGTCGTGGTGGGCGGAGGACCGACCGGCATCGAGACGGCGGCCGAGCTCGCCGAGACCGGCCGGACGGTCACCCTGGTGTGCGGCGGCGTCCTCGCGCCGTACGTCCGGCCGCGGGCGCGCCGTTCGATCGGCCGCCGGCTCGCCCGGCTGAGCGTCACGGTGCTCGAGAGGCGGCGGGCGACCGAGGTGCGCGACGGGTCCGTGGTGCTGGACGACGGCACCGACCTCGCGGGACTGGTCGTGTGGGCGACCGGCTTCCAGGCGTCCGACCTGGCCCGGGACAGCGGCCTCACCGTCGACGCCGACGGTCGCCTGCTCACCGACGAGACGCTGACCAGCGTCGACGACGAGCGCGTCGTCGCGGCCGGTGACGCGGCGGCACCGTCCGGCGCGCCGCTGCGTGCGAGCTGCCAGGCGGCCGAGCCCCTCGGCGCGGCGGCGGCGGCGGCCGTGCTCGCGCGCATCGACGGGCGCTCCCCCGCTCCGATCGCCAACGTCTTCGTCGGGCAGTGCCTCTCGCTCGGCCGGCACGACGGGATCTTCCAGGCCGCCCGACCCGACGACACCGCCGTCCCCGTGCACGTCCCGGGGCGCGCGGGCGCGCTCCTCAAGGAGCAGGTCACCCGCCAGACCGTGCACACCCTGACGGGCGAGGCGCGCCGGCCGGGCTCCGCCTGGCTCCCCTCGTCGCGCTCGGCACGGTCGCGCGCGCTCCGGCGAGCCGGGGTGTCCTCGGCGTCCTCCCAGGTCAAGGTGGGGGCGTGAGCCGCACCGAGCAGTTCGAGGAGCTGCGTCCGCTGCTGTTCTCGATCGCCTACCGCCTGCTGGGCAGCGTGGGTGAGGCCGAGGACGCCGTCCAGGAGACGTGGCTGCGGTGGGACGCGTCCGGCGTCGAGCCGGCGTCGGCCAAGTCCTACCTCTCCGCGATCGTCACGCGCGTGTCGATCGACGTCCTGCGCTCGGCCCGGGTGCGGCGCGAGGCGTACCCGGGCCCGTGGTTCCCCGAGCCGCTGCTGGAGGACCCGTACGAGGAGCCCGAGCGGGCCGCCGAGCTCGCGGACTCGCTCTCGACGGCGGCCCTGCTGCTGCTCGAGCGGCTCACCCCGCTCGAGCGGGCCGTGTTCGTGCTGCACGACGTCTTCGGCTTCGACTTCGCCGAGATCGCCACGGTCGTCGGCCGCAGCGAACCCGCCTGCCGGCAGCTCGCCGCACGAGCCCGTCGGCACATGCACGACGGGCGACCGCGGTTCGAGGTCGACCGGCGGGAGCGCGAGGAGCTCGCGTGCCGGTTCTTCGACGCCGTTCGGGCGGGCGACGTCGACGCGCTGCGCGAGCTGCTGGCCGCCGACGTGCAGATGGTCGCGGACGCGGGCGGCAAGGGTCCGCTGTGGGGTCGCGGGATGTTCTCCGGCGTGGACCACGTGTCCCGGCTCATCGCCGCGACGGCGCCTTCCCTCACGTCCGTCGGCACCGTCCTCGACGAACGGGACGTCAACGGTCAGCCGGGCGCGATCGTGCGCGACGCGGACGGGAACGTCGTGGTCGCGATGGTGCTCGACATCGCCGACGGGCACATCCAGGCCATCCGCAGCATCACCAACCCCGACAAGCTCACGCACCTCGGGCCGCTGGGCGACGGGCACGACCTGCTGCGCCGGGCCGGACGGGCGAGGCGCGGGTGACGGCGGCGGGCGCGCTCCGGTCGAGCGGTGTCCTCGTGCGGCGACGCCCGCCGGACCTCACCAGCCCCAGGTGCCCGGACCGCCCTTGAACGGCCCGACGACGCCCGACGTGATCCAGCCGCCGTAGAAGCCGCCGTCCTGGGGCCGGACGACCTCGCCGTCGACCGTGCAGCGGTCCATCGCGCCCGGCATCACGGCGACGGCACCGGCGAGCACCTCGTACCCGGCGGACGGCTCCGGGTACGTCCACGCCGCCCGTGGCGCCACGACCGTCCCGCCGAGGACGTCGAGGTACGCCGCCTGCCCCTTCCACTCGCACCACGACGCGCCGTCGGCAGCACGCAACGACCCCGGGACGAACGCCGACCGGGGCAGGTAGTACGTCGGCGGGTGGCTGGTCTCGAGCACACGCCACCCGGACGTCGTCCGCGCCACCACCTGCCCGCCGAGCTCGATCACCAGCTCGGCGGTGCAGGGCTCGACGCGCGGCGGCCGCGGGTAGTCCCAGACGGACTCCTGCCCGGGTGCGGGGCGGACCGGCACAGGACGGGGCACGGGCTCGACGGTACGTCGGCGCCCGGCGCGGCGCAGCCGCCGGGACGAGCTCGCGACGGCGATCCTCGACGTCATGAGGCACGACGCTCGAGGACGTCGACCTGGAACCCCCGACAGGTGCCGCCGGCGGGGCCGTCCGGCATCCTCGGAACATGGCGGACCCAGCGGACTGGCTGCTGACGGGGGCTGAGCGGGGCAACCCGTCCACCCGGCTGGACGACCGTCACGGCGACGGCCGAGCGTGGTCGGACGGCAACCTCGTCGTCCCGCTCGTGCACGGGTCGACGTACTTCCGGGCGCTGCACGACGCGCTGGAGGCCACCGGGCCGGGCGACCTGGTGCTGTTCACCGACTGGCAGGGCGACGCCGACGAGCGGCTGACGGGCGCGCCGGGCAGCGAGGTGGTCGAGGTGCTCGGCCGGGCCGACGAGCGCGGTGTCGCGGTGCACGGGCTCGTGTGGCGCTCGCACCTCGACCAGACGGGGTTCTTCGCCACGGAGAACCGCCACCTCGGCGAGCAGCTGCAGAAGCGGGGGGCCGAGGTGCTGCTCGACATGCGCGTGCGAGCCGGCGGTTCCCACCACCAGAAGTTCGTCGTGATCCGTCACCGGGACGACGCCACGCGTGACGTGGCCTTCGTCGGCGGCATCGACCTCGCGCACAACCGCCGGGACGACGCCGCGCACCGGGGCGACCCGCAGCCCCAGCCGCTCACGCGGGAGTACGGCGCGCACCCGCCGTGGCACGACGTGCAGGTCGCGATCCGGGGTCCGGCCGTGCACGACGTGGAGACCGTGTTCCGCGAGCGCTGGGACGATCCCGCCCCGCTCTCGCGCGCGCCGTGGCGACGCGCGGCGGACAAGCTCCGCGGGCTCGACGACGCACCGAGCCGCCTGCCCGAGCAGTGGCCGCCGCCGCCCCCGGCCGGCTCGCACACGGTGCAGCTGCTGCGCACGTACCCGTCGCTGGGCCGGGGTCGGGACTACCCGTTCGCGCCGGGGGGCGAGCGCAGCGTGGCGCGCGGCGTCCAGAAGGTTCTGCGGCGGGCCGAGCACCTCGTGTACGTCGAGGACCAGTACTTCTGGGGGCACGACGTCGCGCACGTGTTCGAGGGGCAGCTGCGGGCCCGCCCCGAGCTGCACCTGGTGGTCGTGATCCCGCTGGTGCCCGACGTCGACGGCCTCAACCGCGTGCCGCAGCTGCTGGGGCGGCAGCGCGCGCTCGGTCGGCTCCTGCGGGTCGCACCGGGTCGCGTCTCGGCGTTCGGCATCGAGAACCACGCCGGCGTGCCGGTGTACGTGCACGCCAAGGTGTGCCTCGTCGACGACACGTGGGCGAGCACCGGCTCGGACAACGTCAGCCGCCGCTCCTGGACCCACGACTCCGAGCTCGCCGCCGTCGTCCTCGACGGGGGCTACGCCCGGGACCTGCGGCTCACGCTCGCCGCCGAGCACCTCGACCGGCTCGACGCCGTGGCCCGCGAGGGGATCGAGGCGGCGATGGCGGACTGCCTCGACCCGCGGCAGATGGTCGACGTGCTCGCCGCCCACGCCCGCCGGCTCGACGAGTGGCACGCGTCAGGCCGCCACGGACCCCGACCCGCCGGTCGGCTGCGCCGGCTCCCGCTGCCGCGTCTCACCCCGAGCCAGCGACGCTGGGCGGCGCTGCCGCTCGACGTGCTCCACGACCCCGACGGCAGGCCGCCCGCGCTGCGCAGGTCCGGCGGCTACTGAGTCACGACCGGCCCGCGGACCGGTCCGTCATGTGGTCACGCTCGTTGCACCGTGACCGGGTCGCCCCGGTCCATCAGGACCTCCGCGGCGAGCTCGAAGAAGTCCTGCACCCGCGGCCGGGGCGCGACGGGCATCGCGAGCAGGACACGCTGCGGCTCACGGTCGACGATCCGGCGGACGACCAGACCGGGCCGGGCGTACATCCTCGCGACGCTCCGGGGCACCATCGCGACGTCGCGCCCGGAGGCGGCCAGCTCGAGCTTGGCCTCGATGCTCGTGCACCGGCGGTCGATCTCGACGAGCGCCTCGCCCTCCAGGTCGGCGAGCCGCACGTGACGCCTGCCCGCCAGCCGGTGCCCGGCCGGGATCACCGCGACCTTCGGTTCGGTGCCGAGCTCGCAGGTGACCAGCTGGTCGGTGTCCGCCGGGTCGCGGACGCAGGCGACGTCGACCCGGCCGTCGCGGACCGCCTCAGCCCCCTCGTACCAGACGAGCTCGCGCAGCTCGACGTCGACGTCGGGAGCGACAGTGGCGAACGCCGCCACCGCGGGGGCGACGCGGAGGCCGGGAGCGAACCCGACGACGATCCGCTCCTGCCCGCGCGCGGCCTCGTGGGCGCGCCGGGTCGTCGCGGCGGCGGCCGCGAGCAGGTTCCCCGCGTCGTCGCGGAGCTGGGCGCCCGCGGCCGTCAGACGGACCCGCCGGCTGGTGCGGTCGAGCAGCGTCGCGCCGAGCTCGTTCTCCAGTGCCCGGATCTGCCGGGAGAGCACGGGCTGGGCGATGAAGAGCCGCTCCGCCGCCCGGCCGAAGTGCAGCTCGTCCGCCAACGTCACGAAGTACCGGAGCTTGCGGAGGTCTAGATCCATACCTCCACGGTATCGACCCACGTCGCAAGGTATTGGACTGGTCCCCACGGCGACCCGGAGGGTGGACGCATGATCGTCACCACCGCTCCCACCGGCACCATCGGCAGCCAGCTGCTCGAGCGACTCCTCGAGAGCACCGACGAGCCTGTGCGCGTCGTCGTCCGTGACCCCGGCAAGCTCCGCCCCGACATCCACGAGCGCGCCGAGGTCGTGCCCGGCTCGCACGGCGACCCCGCCGTGGTCGACAGCGCGCTCACCGGGGCCGACGCCCTCTTCTGGATCACCCCGCCGCCGTGGGCCGCCCCGACACTCCGGGCCGGCATGGAGGACTTCGCCGGCCCGGCCGTCGCGGCAGTCGCGCGCCACGGCGTCGGCCATGTGGTCACCATCTCCAACCTGGGCCGCGGCGTACCGGGCGACGCGGGTGTCGTCACCCACAACCTGGCCGTGGACGACCTGTTCGCGGCCACCGGTGCCGCCTGCCGCGCGCTCACCCTCCCGGGCCTCATGGACAACCTGCGCCGCGACGCCGTCCCGATCGTCGACGACGGCAGGTTCTCCAGCGCGCTCGACGCCGACCTGAAGGTGCCGTGGGTCGCCGCGACCGACGTCGCCGCGGTCGCGTCGGGACTGCTCCTCGACCGCACGTGGACCGGTCAGGCGAGCCGGCCCGTCCTCGGCCCCGAGGACCTCTCGACGCACGACGCCGCGCTCGTCCTCTCGGACCTGCTGGGCCGCACGGTCCAGCACGTCCACCTCGGCATCGCCGAGCTCCGTCGTGCTCTTCTCGCGCGGGGCGCGTCGCCCGCGATGGCGGACGGCATGGTGGCGATGATGGTCGCCAAGAACGCCGGCCTCGACAACCACGAGGTGAGGACGCCGGAGACGAGCTCGTCCACGACCTTGCGGACGTGGGCGGAGCGGAACCTCGTACCCGTCCGCTCGCACCGGTGACGAGGCTGCACGACGCGGGCGGTCGGGACTCGGTACCGGCCGGGACGGTCACGCCCGGCCGGGCGCCGACCCTCGGACGACCAGGTGGGTCGGCAGGATGATCGGCGTGGGCGTGTCCCCGTCGATCAGCCGGACCAGCATCGTCGCCATCTCGTGGCCGAGCCCGCGGATCGGCTGGCTGACGGTGGTGAGCGGCGGCTCGGTGTGGCGCGCGATCTCGAGGTCGTCGAAGCCGACCACGGCGACGTCCTCGGGGACGCGGCGACCGGCGGCCCGCAGGGCGCGCATCGCCCCGGAGGCCATGTAGTCCGACGCGGCGAACACGCCGTCGATGTCCGGGTGCGCGGCGAGCAGCCGGGTCATCGCCGCGGCCCCGCCGTCGTACGTGAAGTCGGCGTGCTCGACCCGGTCGGCCGGCAGCCCCTCGGCCGCCACGGCGTCAGCGAACCCCTGGTGCCGGGCCACGGACGCCTGCAGGTCGACGGGCCCGACGATCGCGGCGAGGTGGCGGCGTCCGGACCTCAGCAGGTGCTCGGCGGCGAGGCGCGCGCCCCCGCGGTTGTCGACGTCGACGTACCAGCGGGGTTCCGCGTCGAGCGGCCGGCCCCCGACCACCACCGGCACGTCGGTCGCGGCCGCGATCCGGCCCAGGGGGTCGTCCTTGCGCAGGCCCAGCAGCATCACGCCGTCCGACCGGCGGGAGCGCAGCACGCGCGCGAGCCGTTCCCGCCCGCGCTCCGACGACGCGAGCATGAGCGTCAGGGTGAGCTCCGACCGGTCGAGAGCGGCCGCGACGCCCACGAGGACCTGCGAGAAGAAGGGGTCGCCGAACAGCGCCGGGTCGTCGTCCGGGAGCGCGAGGACCACCGACCCGGCCGTGCTCGTCGCGAGGGCGCGCGCCGTCGGGTTCGGGACGTAGCCGAGCTCGGCCGCCGCGCGCGCGACCGCCTCGCGCTTCGGGGCGCTCACGTTGCGGGAGTTGTTCATGGCTCGCGACGCCACGGAGCGCGAGACGCCGGCTCGCTGCGCGACCTCGTCGAGCGTCGCGACCCTGAACGTGCGGGCCGGGCCGGGTCCGGGCGACCCCTCGGCGTCACGGTCGCCAGGACCAGCCGTCGTGGGGTCTGCCATGCGGTCACCCTAACGGCGGGCTGGTGCCGGCCGGCCGGCGTTCGCGGATCGGCCGAGGTCGCGCTCCGGTCGCGACCGACGAATCACCCGGAAGGAGGTGAACGTCCGTCCAGGGAGGCGTTGACGTTTCCGTCCCGCTGTGTGGAGAATGACTGGAAATAAGTGGGAGCGGTCCCACTTCACTGGTCAACGAGGACACAGGAGAGACATGCCCCGCACCCGCGCTCCGATGCGCCGCACGGCCCTCGCAGCGACCGCCACCCTCGCGGTGTCACTGTCGATGCTCGCCCCTGCCCACGCGGCCGACGCCGCGACCCCCGCGGACACGGGGTTCTACGTCGACCCGCACAGCACGACCCTCGAGGCCGCGCAGACCCTCACCGGGCAGGCGCGCGCCGACGCCCAGCTTCTCGGCAGCGTCCCGTCGGCGACCTGGTTCACCGGCGGCACACCCCAGGAGGTCCGCGCCGACGTCGACAAGCTCACCACCGCGGCGTCGAAGGCCGGCAAGCTGCCCGTCCTCGTCGCGTACAACCTGCCGTTCCGCGACTGCGCGCAGTACTCCGCCGGCGGCGCCGCCGACACCGCGGCCTACGCGGCGTGGATCGACGGCTTCGCGGCCGGCATCGGCAACCGGCAGGCGACGGTGATCCTCGAGCCCGACGGCCTCGGGATCATCCCCCACTACACGAACCTCGACGGCTCCATGGACTGGTGCCAGCCCGCCGAGGTGGACCCGGCGACCGCGCCGGCGAACCGCTTCGCGCAGCTCAACCACGCCGTGGACGCCCTCGCCGCCCTGCCGAACGTGAAGGTCTACCTCGACGGCACGTCGTCGGCCTGGCTCAACGTCGGCGAGATCAGCGACCGCCTGGTCAAGGCCGGTGTGCAGAAGGCGACCGGCTTCTTCCTCAACGCGTCGAACTACCAGTTCACCGAGAACGGCACGGCCTACGGCACGTGGGTCTCGCAGTGCATCGCCTACGCCACGAAGGTCGTCCCCGGCGACTACGCGAGCTGCGGCAACCAGTACTGGAACGGCGGCCCGGCCAACGGCTGGCAGGGCACGGGGATGTCGCAGTACGGCCGGTGGTCCGCCGACGCGACCGACCCCGCGCTCAACACGGCCGGCGTCGACTCGCGCTACGCCTCGATCCTCGGGGGCGTCCAGCCCACCGCCCGGTTCGTCATCGACACCAGCCGCAACGGCCTGGGCCCGTGGCAGTACCCGGCCGGCGTGTACCCGGCGCACGAGGACTGGTGCAACCCGCCGGACCGCGGTCTCGGCGCGCGCCCCACCACGTCGACCGGATCCGCGCTCGTCGACGCCTACCTGTGGATCAAGGTGCCCGGCGAGTCCGACGGCCAGTGCTTCCGCGGCACCGCCGGCCCGCTCGACCCCGCGCGTGGCATCGCCGACCCGGCGGCCGGTCAGTGGTTCACGCAGCAGGCTCGTGAGCTCGTCGCCCTCGCCGTCCCCGCACTGAGCCCCCTGACCTGCCACGTCAAGGTGGTCGGCACCACCGTCGGCGGGCCGAAGAACCGCGGCTTCGTCGCGGCGCTCACCGTCGAGAACCGTGGCACGCAGCGGCTCAGCCCGTGGCACCTGTCGTGGGAGTTCGAGGGCGACCAGCGCGTCCGGACGGTCGTCGGCGGCACGTTCGTCCAGTCCGGCAACGCGGTCACCGTCACGGCGCCGCGCCTGGTCCCGGGCCTGGCGCCGGGCAAGAAGACGGCCCTGGTCGTCACCGGCACGGGTGACGCGCAGGCGCCGTGGCAGTTCCGGCTCGACGGCCAGGCCTGCACGTCCTGACCGTCACCGCACGACGAGGGGCCGGATCCCTGCATCCGGCCCCTCGTCATGTCGCACGGACCCTGCGCAGCCGCTCCCAGGACGCCGCCCGGCCGGCGACGCGCGTGGGCGGTGGCCGGCGTCAGGAGTTGTAGACGACCGTGCTGACCGAGCGGACGACCGTGCCGCCGTCGCGCTCCTGGAGCAGGAAGCCCACCTTGGCGATCCGGTTGTTGAAGCCGGTGGCGTAGTGGAAGTCGGTGCCGCTCCCGGCGGGACCGCAGCCGTTCGCGTCCTTGGGGAAGTACGACTGGAAGCCGCCGTCGACGAACGTCACCGTGATGGTCGCGTACGCGCCGTTGCCGTCGGCGGGGCACCGGTCGGTGACGGACCCGCTCAGGTTGATCCCGCGGCCCTGGTCGGTGAACGCCAGGCTCGCGTTGAGGTTGGCGTAGCCGTTCGTGCTCGACGTCCGGGTGGTGAGCTGCACGCTCTGCGCGGCCTGGGCCGGCGCGGCGACCGCGACGCCGAGACCGAGTCCGAGCGCGGTGACCAGGACGAGCGACTTCCTGCGCATGGAGCCCCTTCGGGGTGTGCGATCCGGGCGTTCCGACCCGGGTCACCGTAGGCGGCGGGGGCCGAGCCGGCATCTCCGCGCCGGTCGGCCGTCAGCCCGGGCCCGCGGGATGGGCGAGGTCGTAGGCGCGGGAGAGCTTCTGCGGGACGACCATGCGCCAGGCGTCGACGACGAGCTCGCGGGCCTCGGTCGGGTCCAGGGCGGCGAGGTCGGCCTCGACCCAGTGGAAGCGCAGGTCGGACTCGGCAGGCATCCGGAACGTGCGCGGGTCCCCGCCGACGAGCGCCGCGCGCTCCTCCTTCGGGAACGCGAAACCCATCACCCGCTCGTCGAGGGAGAACGCCACGTAGACCAGCCGGCCGACGCGGAACTTCAGACGCCCGCGGACGTGGACGGGGTACGAACGCTCCAGTAGCGTCCCCAGCTCGCGGACGTCGTCGACGGTCGCCATGGTCCAGTGTCCGCCGTCCCTGACCCGCTCGGGGCTGCCGCGCCGCGGCCGGCACGGCGCGGGTCAGCACAGCGCGGGTCGGCACAGCGCGTGCGTGCGGGCTCCGGTGGGACACACTGGGGCGTGACCTCCTCGCGAACGGACCTGATCCCGCTCGGACGTGCGCCGCGACCCACCACCGGTCCCGACCTCGCCGCCCGGCTGCACACGGCGCTCGCCGACGAGCTCGCAGGGAGCGCCGACGCCACGCCCGTCCGTGTCGCCGCCGAGGTCGACGGTGCCGACGTGCCACGGCTGGAGATCGACGCGACCGGCCTGGTCGTGAGCGAGCCGGCGACCAGGCC
>JAEWCA010000159.1 GCA_023390875.1 Actinomycetes bacterium | reverse complement strand
GCCGCCAGCAGGGCCAGCTGGCGCGCGAGCCGCACGACCTGCTCGCCCGCCGGTGTCACCGCGACGGGCCGGGTCCGGCGCACGAGCACCTGCCCGACGGACTGCTCGAGCGCGCGGATCCGCTGGCTCACGGCCGACGGCGTCACGTGGAGCCGTCGCGCCGCGCCCTCGAACGTGCCTTCGTCGACGACCGCCGCGAGGGCGGCGAGCTGGTCGGGGTCGAAGGACATGAAGCAACGCTACACATGACTGCACAACATTCGCTGGGCTTCATCGACCGTCGTCCGTACCGTCGACGACGTGACCTCCGCCCTGGCCGGGTTCCTCTCCGGCCTGTCCCTCATCGTCGCCATCGGCGCGCAGAACGCGTTCGTGCTGCGCCAAGGCATCCGCCGCGAGCACGTCGGTCCCGTCGTGGCCGTGTGCGTCGCGGCCGCCGTGCTGCTCATCGCCGCGGGCGTCGGCGGCCTGGGCAGGCTCGTCGACAGCCACCCGACGGCGCTCGCGGTCGCCCGGTACGGCGGGGCCGCGTTCCTCGCGGTGCTGGCCGTCGCCGCCGTCCGTCGGGCGCGGACCCCGGGCCGGCTCGACCCCGCGTCGTCGGGCCCCGCGGGGCTCGCCGCCGTGCTGACGACGTGCCTCGCGCTCACGTTCCTCAACCCGCACGTCTACCTGGACACCGTGGTGCTGCTGGGCAGCCTCGCCGAGCAGCAGGACGCGCCGTGGGGCTTCGCCGCGGGGGCCGCGACCGCGAGCGCCGTCTGGTTCACGGCGCTCGGCGCGGGTGCGACGCGGCTGCGCCCGCTGTTCGCCCGGCCGCGCGCCTGGCAGGTCCTCGACCTCGTGGTCGCGGCCGTCATGCTCACGCTGGCGGTCGTGCTCGTGGCCTGACGGTCAGCGGGCGCGCTGCACGCGCGCGACGTCCCACACCGGCTCCGGCGTCTCGACGACCCGGCCGTCCGCCCCGAACGTCAGGAAGCGGTCGAACGTGCGCGTGAACCAGCGGTCGTGCGTCACCGCGAGCACCGTCCCCTCGAACGCCGCCAGCCCCGTCTCGAGCGCCTCCGCCGAGTGCAGGTCGAGGTTGTCGGTCGGCTCGTCGAGCAGCAGGAGCGTCGCGCCGCCGAGCTCGAGCAGCAGGATCTGCAGCCGCGCCTGCTGACCGCCCGACAGCGTCTCGTACGTCTGCTCGGCCTGCCCGACGAGCTCGTAGCGGTCGAGGGCCTTGCTGGCCTGCTCCCGGCCGAGCCCCGAACGGTGCGTGTCGCCGCGGTGCAGGATCTCCAGGAGCGTGCGCCCCACGAGCTCCGGGTGCGTGTGGTTCTGCGCGAACCACCCCGGCCGCACACGCGAGCCCAGCACGACCCGGCCGGTGTGCGCGACGGGCTTCACCGGGGTGTCGTCCGCCGGCTGGTGCTCGGGACCCGGGTCGCTGCCGCCCGCCGCGAGCAGCCGCAGGAAGTGCGACTTGCCCGACCCGTTCGACCCGAGCACCGCCACCCGCTCGCCGAACCACACCTCCAGGTCGAACGGCTGCATCAGGCCCGTGAGCTCGAGGTCCGTGGCGACGACCGCGCGCTTCGCCGTCCGTCCGCCCCGCAGCCGCACCTTGACCGACTGCTCGCGCGACAGGACCGTCGGCGGACCCGCCTCCTCGAACTTGCGCAGCCGCGTCTGCGCCGCCTGGTACCGGGACGCGAGCCCGTCGTTGAACGCCGCCTTCGTCTTGAGCGTGAGCACGAGCTCCTTGAGCTTGGCGTGCTCCTCCTCCCAGCGCCGCAGCAGCTCCTCGAGCCGCGAACGCCGGTCCTCCCGGGCCTGGTGGTAGGTCGCGAAGCTGCCGCCGTGCACCCACACGGACGCCCCGACGACCGTCGGCTCCAACGTCGCGACGTGCGTGGCGACGTGCGACAGCAGCTCGCGGTCGTGGCTCACGAGCAGGATCGACTTCGACGACGCGACGAGCCTCTCCTCGAGCCACCGCTTGGTCGGCACGTCGAGGGCGTTGTCGGGCTCGTCGAGCAGCAGCACCTCGTCGGGCCCGCGCAGCAGCGCCTCCAGCACGAGCCGCTTCTGCTCGCCGCCCGACAGGCTGCGCACCGCCCGGTGCTGCGCCTGCTCGAACGGGATCGACAGCACCGCGTCGGTGACCCGGTCCCACCCGGCCTCGGCCTCGTACCCGCCGACGTCGGCCCAGTCGACGAGCGCCTGCGCGTACCGCATCTGCGCGGGCTCGTCGTCGACCTCCATGATCCCCAGCTCGGCGGCCGTCAGCTCGACGGCCGCGTCCCGGACGGCGGCCGGCGCGAGCGACGCGAGCAGGTCGCGGATCGACCGGTCGTCGTCGATGCGTCCGACGTCCTGCCGCATGACCCCCAGCCCGCCGCTGCGCCCCACCGACCCGGCGTGCGGCTGCTCGTCCCCCGCGACGATCCGCAGCAGGGTGGACTTGCCGACGCCGTTGGGCCCGACGAGCGCGACGCGGGCACCGTCACCGACGCGGAACGTCACGTCGTCGAGGAGCGGACGGCCGTCGGGCAGCACGTAGCCGATGCCGCCGATGTCGAGATGACCCATGCGGCCAGTGTCCCTGCTGCCGGGCCGCCGACGAACCGCATTCGTCCCCTGGCGGACCCGCGGCGGCGGTGCGAAGGTCGGGAGCATGACAGACACCTCCGCCACCAGCCCCGACCCCGAGCTCGGCAGCGAGGGCGACACCGACCAGCTCCCGCGCGAGGACACGCTGCTCGACCGCGGCGTCGACGACCTGCTCGACGAGGGGTACTCGCCGCCCGAGCGCCCGCGCTCCAACCACTACGGCGAGACGCCGTGGGAGGAGTCGCACCGCGAGACGATCGACCAGCGCGTCGGCCAGGAGGAGCCCGAGGTGTGGGAGGTCGCGCCGCACGTCAGCGGCGACCGGGAGCCCCTGCGTGCCGGCCGGCTCGTCGCGGACGACGACGCCGTGGACGCCGGCGGCACCGACGAGTTCGCGATCGACGCCGGCGTGTCCGGCGGCGCCGCCTCCGCCGAGGAGGCCGCCGTGCACCTCATCGAGGAGGAGTACGTCGACGACCGGCGCTACCGCGACGACGACGACGAGGACTGACCAGGTCGTGACGCGTGCCGCCCGGCAGTAGTGTCGGGCGGCATGCCGCTGCGACCCGTCCAGGTGAACGTCAAGGCCCGTGACGACGCCGCGGTCGGCCGCTTCTGGGCCGACGCGCTCGGCTGGGCCATGTCGAGCGAGGGACCGGGCGTGACGAACCTCGAGCCGGTCGGCTTCGACTACCCGGACCCGGTCGCCCTCTGCATCGACGTCGTCGCGGTGCCCGACCCGTCCGCGGTGCGGTACCGGGCCCACCTCGACCTCGCGACGACCTCGACGGCCCACCAGGCGGAGCTCGTCGCGCGCCTGCAGTCCCTCGGCGCCACCCTCGCCGACATCGGACAGGGCGACGTGCCCTGGACGGTCATGGCCGACCCCGAGGGCAACCTGTTCTGCGTGCTCGAGCCCCGCGACGTCTACCGGGACACCGGGCCGATCGCCACGGTCGTCGTCGACTGCACCGACCCGCGAGCGCTCGCCCGGTTCTGGGGCGACGCGACCGACTGGACCGTGCACGAGGTCACGGACGACCACGCCCGGCTCCGCTCGTCCGCGGGCGTCGGGCCGTACCTCGAGCTCGTGCGGACCGCCGCCGCGCAGACCCCGCGCCACCGGTTCCACCTCGACCTGCGGCCCTACGCGGGCGACGACCAGGCGGCAGAGGCCGCACGGCTGCGATCGCTCGGCGCGACCGACGCCGACGTCGGGCAGGGCGACGTGCCCTGGCTCGTCATGGCCGACCCCGAGGGCAACGACTTCTGCATCCTCGGGCCCCGCTGACCGCGGCGTCGGGCCGCGCTGACCGCGGGCGTCGGGCCGCGCTGACCGCGGGAAATGCTGACCGCGGGCGTCGGGCCGCCCGGGGGCCGCGCCGGCGCGCTAGCCGCAGCAACCAGGCCGGGCGTCCACGTCGTCCGCCTGCCGGCGTGCGCGCGTCTGCTC
>JAEWCA010000338.1 GCA_023390875.1 Actinomycetes bacterium | reverse complement strand
TACACCGTCTAATTCGTCGGCAGCGTCAGATGTGTTAAGAGACAGCCCCAGGGCCGTCGGCCGTCGCGTGCACCCGACCGCGACCTCGTCGCCCCGGGTGGCGGATCCTGGCGCGGTCCCGACGATGGACTGATGACGGACGACCAGACCACGCAGCAGGACCCCCGCTCCCAGCACCCCGGCCCGGACGACCAGCCGGGCGAGACGATCCCGCACCCCGGCCTCACGCAGCAGATGCCGCAGGAGCCGGACCACGGCGAGTCGTCGTACGAAGGGTCCGGCCGCCTCGAGGGCAGGCGCGCGCTCATCACCGGGGCCGACTCGGGCATCGGGCGGGCAGTCGCCCTCGCGTTCGCGCGCGAGGGTGCCGACGTGGTGATCTCATACCTGCCCGAGGAGGAGCAGGACCCGCAGGAGACCGTGCGGCTCGTCGAGGCGGCGGGGCGGCGCGCGGTGACCTGCCCCGGCGACGTCCGCGACGAGCAGTACTGCCGGTCGCTCGTCGAGACCACGGTCCGCGAGCTCGGCGGCATCGACGTCCTGGTGAACAACGCGGCCTACCAGATGGCGCAGGACGACGGGCTGCTGGGCATCACGACCGAGCAGCTCGACCGGGTGCTCAAGACGAACCTGTACGCGCTGTTCTGGATCACCGCCGCCGCGGTCCCGCACATGGAGCCGGGCGCGTCGATCATCAACACCAGCTCCGTCCAGGCCACGCAGCCGAGCCCGCCGCTGCTCGACTACGCCGCGACGAAGGCCGCGATCCTCAACTTCACGAAGGGCCTCGCGCAGCAGCTCGGCGAGAAGGGCATCCGCGTGAACGCCGTGTGCCCCGGGCCGATCTGGACCCCCCTCATCCCGGCGACCATGCCGCCCGAGAAGGTGGAGTCGTTCGGGGCCGACACGCCGCTCGGACGCGCCGGGCAGCCGGCCGAGCTCGCCCCCGCGTACGTGTTCCTCGCATCGCAGGAGTCCAGCTACGTCACGGGCGACCGGATCGCCGTGACGGGCGGCCGGATCCTGTGACGCCGCCGCCGCGTCCCGGTCTCGGGGTGCGGATCGGCCCGTCGGCACGGACGATGCGTTGCAGGTGCAGTCACGTCGCCCCCCGCAGTCGAACGAGGAGAGCGACGTGCGCGCACTGACATGGCAGGGACGCGAGGACGTCCGGGTCGAGACGGTCCCGGACCCGCGGATCGAGGAGCCCACCGACGCGATCGTGCGGATCACGTCCACGGCCATCTGCGGCTCCGACCTGCACCTGTACGGGGTCCTCGGCATGTACCTCGACAAGGGCGACGTGCTCGGCCACGAGGCCATGGGGATCGTCGAGGAGGTCGGGCCGGGCGCCGGGCGCCTCCACGTCGGCGACCGCGTCGTCGTCCCGTTCGGCATCGCGTGCGGCACGTGCTGGATGTGCAGCCGCGGGCTCACGTCCCAGTGCGAGACCACCCAGGTGCGCGACCAGGACAAGGGTGCCGCCCTGTTCGGGTACACCAAGCTGTACGGGCAGGTGCCGGGCGGTCAGGCGCAGTACCTGCGCGTGCCGCAGGCGCAGTTCGGGCCGGTCGTGGTGCCGGACGACGGCGCTCCCGACGAGCGCTACCTGTACCTGTCGGACGTGCTGCCCACGTCGTGGCAGGCCGTCGAGTACGCCGACGTCCCCGCCGGCGGGTCGGTCGTGGTCGTGGGCCTCGGGCCGATCGGGCAGATGTCGGCCCGCATCGCCGCGCACCGTGGGGCGTCCAGGGTGATCGGGCTCGACCTGGTGCCGGAGCGGCTCGAGATGGCCCGCCGGCACGGGATCGACGTGATCGACGTGAGCGCGGTGGACGACCCGCTCGAGGCGGTGCGCGACCTGACCGACGGGCGCGGCGCCGACTCGGCGATCGACGCCGTCGGCATGGAGGCGCACGGGTCGCCCGGGGCCTCGACTGCCCAGAAGGCGGCCGGCCTGCTGCCCGACGCGGTGGCCCGGCCGTTCATCGAGAAGGCCGGCATCGACCGGATGGCGGCGCTCCAGACGGCCATCGAGCTCGTGCGGCGCGGCGGCACCGTGTCCATCTCGGGCGTCTACGGCGGCGCCGTCGACCCGATGCCGATGATGGACCTGTTCGACCGGCAGATCACGCTGCGGATGG
The DNA here is from genome assembly GCA_023390875.1 of Actinomycetes bacterium. Taxonomy (GTDB): domain Bacteria; phylum Actinomycetota; class Actinomycetes; order Actinomycetales; family Cellulomonadaceae; genus Cellulomonas. The sequence continues at coordinate 8,132 of JAEWCA010000338.1, read as the reverse complement.
GCCAGGCGAACGTGCGCCGCTGGGTCGACGACCTGCTGCCCCTCGTGCAGGGCGACGCCGACCCGCTCGGCGTGCTCGACCTGCGCACCCACCGCGTCCCGCTCGAGCAGGCCCCCGAGGCGTACGCGATGTTCCAGGAGAAGCGCGACGGGTGCATCAAGGTCGTGCTCGACCCGGCTGCGACCGAGGCGGGCAGCTGACATGGCACCGCAGGCACCCCGCCCCCTCGCGGTCGTCACGGGCGCCTCGAGCGGCATCGGGCTCGAGCTCGCCCGCCAGCTCGCCGAGCAGGGCTTCGACCTGCTCATGACGGCCGAGGACCCGCAGGTCGTCGTCGCCGCGGACGCCGTCGCCGGGCAGGACACCGCCGTGCGGGCCGTCGTCGCCGACCTCACGCGGCAGGACGGCGTCGACCGGCTCGTCGCCGACGTGACCGCGCTCGGCCGACCCGTCGACGTCCTCGCGCTCAACGCGGGCGTCGGGCACGGCGGCGTGTTCCTCGACACGCCCATCGAGGGCGACGTCGAGGTCGTCATGCTCAACGTGGTCGCGACCGTCCGCCTCGCCAAGGCGCTCCTGCCTGCGATGGTGTCGCGCGGCGCCGGACGCGTGCTGTTCACGGCGTCCACCGCGAGCCTCATGCCCGGGCCGTACTACGCGACGTACGCGGCGTCGAAGTCGTTCGTCCTGTCGTTCGCGCAGGCCCTGCGGTACGAGCTCAAGGACACCGGCGTCACCGTCACCGCCCTCCTGCCGGGCCAGACGGACACCGCGTTCTTCGAGCGCGCCGACATGGAGGACACCCGCGTCGGCCGGGGGAGCAAGGACGACCCCGCGGACGTCGCCGCCCAGGCGATCGAGGGGCTCCTGGCCGGCAAGGACAAGGTCGAGGTGCGCAGCCTGCGCGCCCGCAGCCAGACCGCCGCCGCGGCCGTGCTGCCCGACCGGGCCAAGGCGGCCGTGCAGGCGCGCTTCACCCGCCCCGACCACCTGGACGAGGACGGCTGACGGTGGCGACCACCGTCGCCGACGGCGTCGTCGCGCGCCTGCTCGACTGGGGCGTCGACCGGGTGTTCGGGTACGCCGGCGACGGCATCGACCCGCTCCTCGCGGCCCTCGCACGCCGGCAGGACCAGGTCGCGCTCGTCACCGCCCGGGACGAGGAGGTGTCCGCGTTCATGGCGAGCGGGCACGCCAGGTACGGCGGCGGCGTCGGCGTGTGCCTCGCCACCCAGGGACCCGGCGCGATCCACCTCCTCAACGGGCTGTACGACGCCAAGCTCGACCACGTCCCCGTCGTCGCCCTCGTCGGCCAGGTCGTGACCACCGCGCTCGGCTCGGGCTACCTCCAGGAGGTCGACCTCGCGACGCTGCTCAAGGACGTGTGCGGCGAGTACCTGCAGACCGTCATGACCCCCGAGCAGCTGCCGCTCGTCCTCGACGACGCGTTCCGCACCGCGCTCGCGGCGTCGGCGCCGGTCGCCGTGATCCTCCCGCACGACGTGCAGAAGGCGGACCTGCCCGACGACCCGCGGCACGAGCACGGCCTCGTGCCCACGTCCACCGCGTTCGCGCGCGGCCGGTCGGTGCCCGGGACCGACGAGCTCGCCGCGGCCGCGGACCTCCTGGGGGCGGGGGAGCGCGTCGCCGTGCTGCTGGGCCAGGGCGGTCGCGCGGCTGCCGAGCAGGTGCGCGCGGTCGTCGAGCGGCTGGGCGCGGGCGTCACGACGTCGCTGCTCGGCAAGCCCGTGCTCGACGAGCGCCTGCCGTACCACTGCGGCGTCATGGGCCACCTCGGCACGACGGCGTCCGCCGACCTGCTCGGGTCGTGCGACACGCTCCTGATCGTCGGCAGCAACGACCCGTGGACCGAGTTCTACCCGGCGCCGGGGCAGGCGCGCGCCGTGCAGATCGACGTCTCGGCCCGCCACATCGGCACCAAGCACGCCGTCGAGGTCGCGCTCGTCGGCGACGCCCGCGACACCCTCGACGCGCTCCTGCCGCTGCTGCCCGCGAAGGACGGCTGGCGCGCCCAGGTGGAGACGTTCGTGCAGGGCTGGCACGAGGTCGCCCGGCACCGCGTCGCGCAGACGGCCGAGCGGCTCAACCCGCAGCTCGTCGTGCACGCGCTGGACGCCGCCCTGCCGCCCGACGCGCAGGTCGCCGTCGACGTCGGGTCGATCACGTACTGGTACGCGCGGTTCCTGCACCTGCCACCAGGCGTGCCCGCGCACGTGTCCGGCACGCTCGCGTCGATGGGCTGCGCGCTGCCCTACGGCATCGCCGCCAAGCTCCTGCACGACGACCGGCCCGTGGTCGCGCTCGTCGGCGACGGCGCCATGCAGATGAACGGGCTCGCCGAGCTCGTCACGGTCGCCGACCGGTGGCGCGACTGGGCCGACCCGCGGTTCGTCGTCCTCGTGCTGCACAACGGCGACCTCGCCGAGGTGTCCTGGGAGCAGCGCGAGATGGAGGGCGACCCGCGCTTCCCCACGTCGCAGCACGTCCCGTCGTTCCCCTACGCGGGCTACGCCGAGCTGCTCGGGCTGCGGGGGACCCGCGTCGAGCACGCGGACGACGTCGCACCGGCCTGGGAGCAGGCGTTCGCGGCCGACCGGCCCGTCGTGATCGAGGCCGTCGTCGACCGCGACGTGCCGCTGCTCGCACCCCGCCAGCCGGACGAGAAGGTCGAGCAGATGCTGCGCGGGCTGGCGCAGGAGCCCGACGGCGGCGACGCCCGCCGGCTCGTGCAGGAGCAGCGCCGCCACGAGCACGCATGACTGCCTTCCCGGGCGCTCGGCCGGCGCGAGCGGTGCCCGCCGTCAGGACATGAGCTCCTCGAGCGTCGCCCGGGCGCCCTTGGTGTGCAGCGACTCGAGCGCCGCGAGGTACGCCTGCGTGAACCGGGGCTCGTCGACGAGGTCCCCGAACAGCTCGCGGTTGCGCAGGAACGCGAGCGGGTCGTCCCGCTGGGTCCGGACGGTCGCCGTGAGGGTGTCGCGCAGCCGGTCGACCACCTCGATCCGCTGCCCGTCCTCGTCCTCGGCCTCGGCGTACCGGGCCCAGCTCGCGACGACGGCGCTGGACAGCCGGATCTCGCCGTCGTGCGCGAGGTTGTACCGGATGACCGGCAGCAGCCACTTGGGGATGCGGTCGGAGCTCTCGGCGCACAGCCGGGCGAGCGTGTCGCGGACCTGCGCGTTCGAGAACCGGGCGATGAGCTCGTGCTTGTACGCGTCGAGGTCGATGCCCGGCACCGGCTCGAGCGACGGGGTCGCCTCGCGGTCCATGTACGCGAGCAGGAAGTCGGCGAACAGCGGGTCCTGGCAGGCGTCGTGCACGAGGCGGTACCCGGCGAGGTACCCGAAGTAGGCGACGGCCTGGTGCGACGCGTTGAGCAGCCGCAGCTTCATGAGCTCGTACGGCTCGACGTCCTCGACCATCTGCACGCCGGCGTCCTCGAACGGCGGCCGCTCGGCGAACGCGTCCTCGAGCACCCACTGCAGGAAGGGCTCGCAGACCACGGGCCAGCCGTCCTCGACGCCGAAGCGCCGGGCCAGCTCGGCGCGGTCGTCGTCGGTGGTCACGGGCGTGATCCGGTCGACCATGCAGTTCGGGAACCTGACGTGCGCGTCGACGAACTCTCCGAGCTCGGCGTCGCGCAGCCGCGCGAACGCCCCGAAGCTGCGGCGCGCCATGTCGCCGTTGCCCTGGATGTTGTCGCACGACAGGACCGTGAACGGCGGCACGCCGCGGTCGCGGCGGCGGGCGAGCGCCTCGGTGACGAGGCCGAACGTGGTCCTCGGCACGGTGCCCGGCTCGAGGTCGTGCCGCACGTCGGGCTGCTGCGCGTCGAACTCGCCCGTCACCGCGTGGAAGTTGTACCCGCCCTCGGTGATGGTGAGCGACACGATGCGTGTCGCCGGGTCGGCCATCCGCTCGATCACCGCGTGCGGGTCGTCCGGCGCGAGCAGGAAGTCGACGATCGACCCGATCACGCGCGGCTCCCACCGGCCGTCGGGGTGCTTGACGACGAGCGTGTACAGGCCGCCCTGCTCGGTGAGCACCTCGGCCATCCGGCGGTCGTGCGGCAGCACGCCCACCCCGCAGATGCCCCAGTCGAGGGCCTTGCCGTCGTTCATCAGCCGGTCCAGGTAGAGCGCCTGGTGGGCGCGGTGGAACCCGCCGACGCCGACGTGCACGACACCGGCGGTCACCTGGCTGCGGTCGTACGACGGCACCGCGACGTCCGGCGACAGTGCGCCGAGGTTCTCCGGGTTCAGCTTCACGGTCACTTCACCGCCCCCATCGAGAGGCCCTGCACGAGCTTGTCCTGCGCCGCGAACCCGGCGATGAGCACGGGCAGCGACACGACGAGCGACGCCGCGCACACCTTCGCGAGGAACAGTCCCTGGCTCGTGACGAACCCGGTGAGGTACACGGGCGCCGTCTGGGCGACCGTCGCGGTGAGCACCCGGGCGAACAGCAGCTCGTTCCAGCTGAAGATGAAGCAGATGAGCGCGGTCGCGGCGATGCCGGGCGACACGACGGGCATGACGATCTCCCGCAGCGACCGCAGGAGCCCGGCGCCGTCCATCTGCGCGGCCTCGAGCATCTCGCCCGGCACCTCGGCGAGGAACGAGCGCATCATCCACACCGCGATGGGCAGGTTCATCACGGTGTACAGGAGCCCGAGCCACCAGATGTTGTCGAGCAGGCCCACCCACTGCGCGAACAGGTAGACGGGCAGCAGTCCGGCGACCGCGGGCAGCATCTTGGTGGACAGGAAGAAGAACATCACGTCGGTCCACTTGCGCACCGGCCGGATCGACAGCGCGTACGCGGCGGGGATCGCGAGGACGAGCACGAGGATCGTGGACCCGACCGCCGCGCTCACCGAGTTCGCGAGCGACGGCCACGGGCTCGCGCCCGACGACGCCCCGAAGAACTCCTTGTAGCCCTGCAGGGTCAGCGGCGCGAGCACGCTCGGCGGGTTCGTCGCCGCGTCGGCCTCGCTGTGGAAGGACGTGAGGACCATCCACGCGACGGGCACGAGGAACAGCAGCCCGACGAGCCACGCGACGATGCCGAGCGCGACCGAGCCGCGCGGGCGGCGGTCACGCCGGGGCTTGCCGGCGGGGGTGCGGGTGGCGGGGATCGGACCGACGTCCGTGACGGCGCTCATCGGCCGCCCTCCTCTCGGAACAGGCTGGACACCGTGCGCAGCGCGAACGTCGCGATGAGGATCGTGCCGACGACGACGACCACGCCGGCCGCCGAGGCCAGGCCGTAGTCCTGCGCGTTGTAGAACGTCGTGTAGATCGTGTACGGCAGGTTGGCCGTGCCGAGCCCGCCGGACGTGATCGTGAACACGGCGTCGAAGTTCTGGACCACGTAGATCGAGCCGAGCAGCGCACCCAGCTCGAGGTACTGCCTCAGGTGCGGGAGCGTCATCGAGCGGAAGATCTGGAACGGGCCGGCGCCGTCGATCCGGGCCGCCTCGATCACGTCGAGCGGCCGGCTCTGCAGCCCCGCCAGCAGGATCAGCATCATGAACGGCGTCCACTGCCAGATGAGGTTGAGCTGGATCGTCAGGAGCGGGAACTGGCTGATCCAGTCCGGCTGCGGGGGAGTGTCGTCCCCGAAGAGCCCCCACACCCAGGTGATCGTGCCGTTGATCAGCCCGTACTCCGGGTTGTAGATCGCGTGCTTGAAGACGAGCGCGGACGCCACGGGCACCACGAGGAACGGTGCGATGAGCATCGTCCGGACGATGCCGCGGCCCCAGAACGTCCGGTCGAGCAGCAGCGCGATGAGCAGCCCGAGGACGACGCTCGCGACGACCACGGTGACCGTGAGCTCGATCGTCGTGACGACCGAGTCCCACATGTTCTGGTCGGTGAAGACCCGCCGGAAGTTGTCGAACCCCGCGAAGCTGCGCTCGTCCGGGTAGTACGCGTTCCAGTTCATGAACGAGATGACCAGCGTCGCCACGAACGGCAGCTGCGTCATGACGATCGTGAACACCAGTGCGGGCAGCAGCGGGCCACGTCGTGCCCATGCGGCCGAGCGGGCGAGCGCGGGCGACGCGTCCCCGCGCAGCTCACGCTGCGGTGGCTTGCCTGTGTCGACGGCGACACTCATCGTTGCCCCTTCCCCCTGCGTGCTGCGTCCGTGGTGCGGCCGGTGCCCGGCTCGTCACGAGCCGACGCGCGCCCGGTAGCGCTCGGCGACGTCCTCGGCGTAGTGCTGCCCTTGATCGAGGGCCTGGTCGACGGTGATCTGCCCCGCGATCGCGGAGCTGACGAACTGGGAGACCTGCGTGCCGAGCGCGGGGAACTCCGGGATGTCGACGAACTGGATGCCGGGTGCCGGCCGGGGCTGCACGCCGGGGTCCAGCGGGTCGGCCGACCGGATCGCGTCGACGGCGGGCTGCGCGAACGCGGACGACACGTCCAGGTACTCAGGGATCTCGTAGGTCGACGCCCGCTTCCCCGCGGGCACGCGCGACCAGCCCTTCGTCTCGCCGACGAGCCTCTCGTAGTCCTTGCCCGACGCCCACGAGATGAACTTCCAGGCGTCGTCCTTGCGGTCGCTGGCCTGCTGGATCGCCCACGCCCACGTGTACAGCCAGCCCGACGCGTCGGTCTTCTCGACGGGCGCGGCGGCGTACCCGATCTTGCCCTTGACGGGGGAGTCGTCGGCCTCGAGCGACCCCGCGGCCGACGTCGCGTCGTACCACATGGCGACGTTGCCCTGGATGAGGTTGTTGAGGCACTCCGTGAACCCGGCCTGCGGCGCGCCGTTCTCGCCGTGCTCGCGCACGAGGTCGACGTAGAACGCCGTGGCCTGGCGGAACGGCAGGTCGTTGACCTCGGCCTGCCAGTCGTCGGTGAACCACGTCCCGCCGAACGTGTTGACGACGGTCGTCAGGGGAGCGAACAGCTGTCCCCACCCGGGCTGGCCGCGCAGGCAGATGCCGGCCATGCCGGGCTGCGCGCCGTCGACCTTCGCGGCGATGTCGGCGACCTGCGTCCACGTCGGGTGGTCCGGCATCGTGATCCCGGCGGCGTCGAGCACGTCCTTGCGGTACATGAGGAACGACGACTCGCCGTAGAACGGCTCCCCGTACACCTTGCCGTCGTCGCCGCTGAGCGACGTGACCATGGGCGGCAGCACGTCCTGCTGGTCGAACCCGGGGTCGGCGGCGATGTGCTCGTCGAGCGGCGCGATCCACTTGCTGCGCGCGTAGATGGGGATCTCGAAGTTGCTGAGCGACGCGACGTCGTACTGCCCGGCCTGGCTGGAGAACTCCTGGCTGATCTTGTCGCGCACGTCGTTCTCGGGCAGCACCGTGAAGTTCACGCGGATGCCCGTCTCGGCGGTGAAGTGCTCCGCGGTGAGCGACTGCAGGTCGACCATCTGCGGGTTGTTCACCATGAGGACGGAGATGCTGTCCGCCCCGCCGCCGCCGACGCTGCCCCACCCGGCGCAGCCGCCGAGGGCCGTGAGCGCGGCGACCGTGGTCAGTGCGGCGAGCCGGCGCCGCCGGGTGCTCGATCTCGTGTGCGTCACGCCGATCCCCCCTTGGATCGCTCATCTGAGCGGGTGACGTCTCACAGTCTCTCCCGTCGAGCGGATGCCGCATCTCATCCGGCAAACTGGTCCTCTCGTGCTCAGATGAGCGGAAGGACGACCATGGCGCAGTCGTCGGTGGGCCCGGCGCAGCTCGTCCTCACCGCGTCCGTCGCCCGGCGCTACTACCTCGACGGACGCTCCAAGCTCGACATCGCGCAGGAGCTGCACCTCAGCCGGTTCAAGGTCGCGCGGCTCCTGGAGCAGGCGCGCGCGAGCGGCATGGTGCACCTCGAGATCCGGCACCCCGGCGTGATCGACGTCGACCTGTCGGGCGAGCTGCGCGACGCGTTCGGCCTGCAGCACGCGATCGTCGTCGACACGCTCGCGGACGACGACGTCGTGCTGCGCGAGCAGGTCGGGTCCGCCGCCGCCGACCTGCTGTCCGAGATCGTCACCGCCGACGACGTGCTGGGTCTGGGCTGGGCGCGCTCGCTCATCGCGATGAGCCGCGAGCTGCGGCGCCTCGCCCCGTGCCGCGCCGTCCAGCTCACCGG
>JAEWCA010000006.1 GCA_023390875.1 Actinomycetes bacterium | reverse complement strand
GGCGGCGATCGCGCGCGCGGCGGCAGCGAGGTCCGCGTCGATGTCGTCGAGCAGCGCGTCGCGGGCGTCGTCGGTCAGGGGGCCGGTGCCGACGCCGGGGAAGTAGCCCCGCCCGAGGTCGTCGCGGTCGGCCGCCAGGTCGCGCAGGAAGTTGACCTTCTGGAACGCTGCGCCCAGGCGGCGGGAACCCTCGGCGAGGGCGTCGTACCGGGCGTCCCGCTCGGCGGCCGTGCCGGGCTCGCACGCGACGAAGATCCGCAGGCACATGAGCCCGACGACCTCGGCCGAGCCGTGCACGTACGTCGCGAACGAGCCGTCGTCGTGCGTGGACCTCACCAGGTCGGTGCGCATGGACGCGAAGAACGGGTCGACCAGGTCCGCGCCGATGCCGCACTCGCGCGCGGTGAGCGCGAACGCGTGCACGACGAGGTTCGTGGAGAACCCGCGGGCGGTGGCGCGGGCGGTCTCGGCCTGCAGGTCGTCGAGGATCGCGGCCCGGTCGTCGGGGGACAGCGGCAGGCCCGCTGCGTCGACGACCTCGTCGGCGAGCCGCACGAGCCCGTACACGTTCCGGACGTGCCCGCGGACGGGCTCGTCGAGCAGACGGCACGCGCGGCCGAACGACGTCGAGTAGCGGCTGATGACGCAGCTCGCGCTGGCGCGCGCGACGGCGTCGTAGAGGGCCGCCGAGGACTGGTGCGCACTCATGCCGCTCGCCTCGTCCCGGCCAGGAGGTCCTCGGTGAGGCGTTCGACGACGGGGGCGACGGTGCGCAGCTCACGGGCGAGGAGCCGCGCGTCGTGGACGTGCTGGTCGAGCAGCTCCTCGACGAGCTCGCGTGCGCCGCAGGCCGTGAGCGCGGCGCGGACCTCGTCGGCGGCGGCCGGGCTGAGGTGGGGGTCGCCGAGGTGCGGGGCGATCGCGGGCCACGCGTTCGTGGTGCGCGCGTGCACGACGAGGGCGGTGACGGTGCCCTCGCGCAGGTCGGACAACGTGCTCTTGCCCGTCTCCGCCTCGTCGCCGAACGTGCCGAGCAGGTCGTCCTGGAGCTGGAACGCGGTGCCGACGAGGCGCCCGAGCCGGTCGAGCGTCGGGAGCACCGCCGCGGGTGCGTCGGCGAGGATCGCGCCCGCGCGCATGGGCAGCGAGAACGAGTAGACCGCGGTCTTCTGCTCGTCGACGGCGAGCACGTCGGCGAGGGTGGGGTGGTCGACGTGCAGTCCCAGCCGCACGTCGACGAGCTCGCCCGCGGCCGTGACGCGCACGGTCTCGTCGAGCAGCTCGAGCAGCCGCGTGACGGTCTCGCGGTCGGTGTCGGCGGTCGCGACGAGCCGGGTCGCGCCGACGAGCGCGAGGTCCCCAGCGAGGATGCCTGCGGCCTGCCCGTACCGGTGGGCACGGGAGGCCGAGGCCCCCGCGGCGCGTCCGCGTGCCTCGAACGCGCCGGAGACGTTGGGCCGGCCACGGCGGTGCAGGTCGTGGTCGATGACGTCGTCGTGCATGACGAACGCGGTGTGCAGCAGCTCGACCGCGTCGCCGACGTGCCGGGCGAGCTCGGGGCGGGAGCCGCCGAACGCCTCGTACGTCGCGAGCAGCAGGGCCGGGCGCAGGCCCTTGCCGCCGACCGCGGCGTCGCCCATCGCCTCCCACAGCGCGCGGGACTCGGGGCCGGACGCGGCCGCGGCGCCGGTCGCGAAGAACTCCGCGAACGCCCGCCGGTCGAGCACCTGGGCGGTCATGACGCACGCGCCAGCGTGCCGGGCGCGCCGACCTCGGCGAGGCGCCGCACCTGCTCGACCATCCAGGGGCTGAACGCCCAGGGGGTCGCGGCGACGGCCCGACCGAGGTCGACGGTCTCGACCCAGCGGACCTCCGCGACCTCGTCGGGGTTCGGCGTGACGTGCTGACCGGTGGTGGCGAACCAGACGGGGCACACCTCGTTCTCCACGACGCCGCCCGCGTCGGTCGCCCGGTACCGGAAGTCCGGCAGCAGCACCTCGAGCCCGGTCACCGTGATGCCGAGCTCGCCGGCGGCGTGCCGCGCGATGGCGTCCGGCATCGACTCGCCCGGCCGGGGGTGGCCGCAGAACGAGTTGGTCCAGACCCCGGGCCACGTCGCCTTGGTCAGCGCGCGGCGCGTGACGAGCAGCTGTCCGGCGGGGGAGAACAGGTAGCACGAGAAGGCCAGGTGCAGCGGCGTCTGCGTGGTGTGGACGGTGGGCCGCGGCGCGGTGCCGCACGGCTCGCCGTGGTCGTCGAGGAGGACGACGAGGTCGTCCGGGGCCGTCGTCGTCATCGCGTGCTCCTGGGGATCGGCCGCATGGGATCACCGTAGGTCATGATCGCTAGACAGGCTAGTGGGTAGTTCGGCTAGCATAGTTGCCGTGGGAGACGAGCCGGAGCCCGAGCGCGCGGCGCACTACTGGTACGCGGACGAGCCCTCGGTCGTCGAGCTGCTCGAGGCCGTGCGCCGGTTCCGCCGGGCGGACCAGGAGATGCGCCGCCGGCTGAGCGCGGGCATGGACATGAACGAGACGGACGTGCAGGCTCTGCAGCTCGTCATCGCGACCGAGTCGCACGGTGGCCAGGTGCACCCGCGGGACATCGCGGCCCACCTGCGCATCTCGACCGCGTCGACGACCAAGCTGCTCGACCGCCTGACCGCGTCCGGGCACCTGGTCCGCGGGGTGCACCCCACCGACCGGCGCTCCGTCGTCGTCTCCAGCACGCCGCACGCCCACCACGAGATCCGCGCGCGCCTCGAGCGGATGCACGCCGCGATGGCGGCGATCGCCCGTGGCGTCCCCGCCGACGCCCGGCCGCACGTGCGGGACTTCCTGCGGGCGATGGCCGACCACCTGGACTCCGAGGGCAGCCTCGCGCCGCTGACCCGGGACCCGGCGCTCTGACGTCGGCACGCCCGCGCCTCAGCCGAGCTCGACGAGCTCGCGCACGTCGTCGTCGGGCAGCGCGTCCGCGACGGCCGTGACCTCGAGCTCGTCGAGGCGCGCGGTGCCGTGGTGCACGCTCAGGAACGCGGTGTCGGAGGCGTCCCGCCCGGTCGCGATCCGCACGAGCGTCGAGCGAGGGGCGAGCGTCGTCGCGTCGACCACGCACCAGCGCCCGTCGACGAACGCCTCGGCCACGGCGTGGAAGTCCATCGGGGCCAGCCCGGGCGCGTACACCGCGACCACGCGTGCCGGCACGTCGAGCGCGCGCAGCACCGCGACGACGAGGTGGGCGTAGTG
>JAEWCA010000492.1 GCA_023390875.1 Actinomycetes bacterium | reverse complement strand
GCCGGGCGCGGACGCCGCGGTGCCGGTCGCGGACGCCGCGAGCGCCTCGACCACCGCCTGGGCCGTGCGCTCCCCCATGCCCTGGACGGTCGCGATCTCCTCCGCGGACGCCGCGCGCAGCCGCTTGACCGACCCGAAGTGGCGCAGCAGCGCCGCCCGCCGCGCGGGGCCGAGGCCGGGCACGTCGTCGAGCACGCTCGCGGTCATGCCCTTGCTGCGGCGCCGCCGGTGCGCCGTGATCGCGAACCGGTGGGCCTCGTCGCGCAGGCGCTGCAGCAGGTACAGGCCCTCCGAGCTGCGCTGCAGGATCACCGGGTACGGGTCACCGGGGAGCCAGACCTCCTCGAGCCTCTTCGCGAGACCGCAGAGCGCGACGTCGTCGATGCCGAGCTCGGCGAGCGCGGCCGCGGCCGCGGCGACCTGCGGCGGGCCGCCGTCGACCACCACCAGGTTCGGCGGGTACGCGAACCGGACCGGCTTGCCGGTGGCCTCGTCGACGGGACCGGAGCGGCGCGGGTCCTCGTCGTCGTCGCCCAGCCCCAGCTCGACGTCGCGCGAGTCCGACCGCTCCGCGAGGTACCGGCGGAACCGGCGCGTGATGACCTCGTGCATCGCTGCGGTGTCGTCGCGGGCGCCCTGCCCCTCGGGTCCGCGCACGGTGAACAGCCGGTACTCGCTCTTGCGGGCCATGCCGTCCTCGAACACCACCATCGACGCCGACTGGTACGTCCCCTGGTTGTGGGACACGTCGTAGCACTCGATGCGCAGCGGCGCGGTCGACAGGTCGAGCGCCTCCTGGATCTCGCGCAGCGCCTGGCTGCGGGTCGTCAGGTCGCCCGCACGGCGCGTGCGGTGCAGGACGAGCGCGTGCTCGGCGTTGCGGTGGACGGTCGCCGCGAGCTCGCGCTTGTCGCCGCGCTGCGGCACCCGGACCTGCACGCGGCTGCCGCGCAGCCCGCCCAGCCAGGTCTGCACCTGCTCGACGTCCGGCGGCAGCGTCGGCACCAGCACCTCGCGCGGCACCGCGGCGTTCTCCTCCTCCGCGCCGTACACCTGCTGCAGGAGGTGCTCGACGAGCGTCGCGTCGTCGATGTCCTCGACCTTCTCGACGACCCAGCCGCGCTGGCCGCGGATCCGCCCGTCCCGGACGTGGAACACCTGGACGGCCGCCTCGAGCTCGTCCCCGGCGAGCGCGAAGATGTCGGCGTCCGTGCCGTCCGCGAGCACCACCGCGTTGCGCTCGGTCGCGCGCTCCAGGGTCGCGATGTCGTCGCGCAGGCGGGCCGCCTGCTCGTAGTCGAGCTCTGCCGCCGCCTCCTTCATCCGCTGCGTGAGACGGCGCGTGAACTTCGCGGTGTCACCCGCCATGAAGTCGCAGAAGTCCTGCGCGAGCTGGTGGTGGTCGTCGGGCGTGATCCGGCCCACGCACGGTGCGGAGCACTTGTCGATGTACCCGAGCAGGCACGGCCGGCCCTGCTGGTGTGCGCGCTTGAACACGCCCGCCGAGCACGTCCGGACCGGGAAGACCCGCAGCAGCAGGTCGACCGTCTCGCGGATGGCCCACGCGTGCGCGTACGGCCCGAAGTACCGGGTGCCCTTGCGCTTGGCGCCGCGCATCACCTGGACGCGCGGGAACTCGTCCGCCATCGTCACGGCGAGGTACGGGTACGACTTGTCGTCGCGGTACTTCACGTTGAACCGCGGGTCGAACTCCTTGATCCAGGAGTACTCGAGCGCGAGCGCCTCGACCTCGGTGCCGACCACGGTCCACTGCACCGACGCCGCCGTGGTGACCATCTGCTGCGTCCGCGGGTGCAGGTTCGACAGGTCCTGGAAGTAGCTGCTGAGGCGCTGCCGCAGGCTCTTGGCCTTGCCGACGTAGATGACCCGCCCGTGCTCGTCGTGGAAGCGGTAGACGCCGGGCGAGTCAGGGATCTCGCCGGGGGCGGGTCGGTAGGTCGCGGGATCGGCCATGCGTTCGAGCCTAGTTCGGACCACCGACGCGCCGGTCCCCGGCGGGCGCACCCGACGATCCTCGCCCGGGGGGTGTCCCCCGGGCGGACCGTGGGCCTGCCGGGTGCCCCCGGACGGCCACGGCTCCTAGCGTCGGTGCCATGACCAGCACCGGGATCTCCGCACCCGCGTTCGGCGACGGCCGCCGAGCGGGCCTCGGGCGCCCCGCCGACGCTCCGACGCAGCGCGTCGTCGACACGCCGCTCTTGTGCAGCGTCACGGTCCGCGACGGTGCCACGAGCAGCGGCGGTGCGACGACCAGCAGCGGTGCGACGAGCGGCGGCCGGGCGACGACCAGCGGGCGGGCGACGAGCGGCGGCGCCACCGTCGACCGGCCCACGATCGGTGGGGTGAGGGCAGGCGGCGCGCTCGCCCTCGTCGGCGCGCCCGTCGTGTGGCTGGTCGCGTGGACGCTGATGCGGATCGACGGCAGCCGCGGCCCCGGCTGGGGCTGGACGTCCGCGCACGTGGCGTTCCTCGCGGCCAGCGTGGTCTACGCGGCCGCGGCCCTGGTG
>JAEWCA010000466.1 GCA_023390875.1 Actinomycetes bacterium | reverse complement strand
CGGTAGATCCGCGACTGGACCTCGCGTCCCCGGCCGGACGACGCGCGCGCGGACGCCGGCGCCGGGCTCGCGTCGTCGCTCACGTGCGCAGTGTGGCACGGGGTGTCGCCGGGCCCCGACCGGCGGGTGCGAGACGGGGCGGAGCCAGGTATCGAAACTTCTCATCCGGCGTCCAGGACCGCCGATGGGCCCAGCGGGTGCTCCTGCGCCCACCTGCCCAAGGAGGAGCTCGTGCAGCTGATCCGCGCCGGCCTCGGCCGGCTGAGCAGCGCCGGACGCGGTCTCGTGCCCGCGTTCGAGCGCGTCGCGCGGCCCGGCATCGGTCGCCGCATGGCGCTCGGGTTCGGCGCGTCGATCCTCTGCGTGCTCGTCGTCGCCTTCCTCGGCGCCCTGCGCGTCGGCCAGGTCGAGGCCCACCTCCACACGATCAACGACGTCAACGGCGTCAAGCAGCGGTACGCGATCGACATGCGCGCGTCCGTGCACGACCGGGCCGTCGAGACCCGCGACGTCGTGCTGGCCCGCAACCCGCAGGAGATCCAGAAGGAGGTCGACCGGATCGAGGAGCTCGCCGCGGCGTACGCGCAGGCCCGCGGCAAGATGGCCGACCTGTCCGCGATGTCGCCCGAGGAGACGGCCGCGCTCGAGGCCGTCGACGGCGTCGAGGAGAGCACGCTGCCCGTCATCGAGCGCGTCATCCAGCTCCGCAAGGACCAGGACCCGCAGATGACCCGGGTCATCGCCGAGGCCGCCAAGCCGGCGTTCGAGGAGTGGCTCGCGGCGGTCGACGCGTTCATCGACCTCGAGGAGCAGCGCAACGCGCACGAGACCGAGCAGGCGCGGGCGATCGCCGGCGGGTTCCGGGCGATGATCTCGGTGGCTGCCGGGCTCGGGGCCATCGTGTCGATCGTCATCGCGCTCAGCGTGGCCCGCAGCGTCACGCGGCCCCTCGCGCGGGCGGTCGACGTGCTCGAGTCCGCGGCCGCGGGCGACCTCACCGGGCGTGTCGGGGGCGGGTCGCGCGACGAGGTCGGGCGGATGTCGAGCTCGCTCGACGAGGCGCTGACGGCGTTCGGCGGCGTGCTGTCGACGTTCGCCGACCGGGCCGACGGGCTGCGCGGCACGAGCCAGCGGGTCGCGGCGCTGTCCGACCAGGTGGCCGCCGGGGCGAACCAGTCGTCCGAGCAGGCCGAGTCGGTCGCCGCCGCGTCGCGGCAGGTGTCCGACACCGTGCAGGCCGTCGCGGCCGGCACCGAGCAGATGGGCTCGTCGATCCGGGCGATCGCGCAGAGCGCGACGGACGCGTCGGCGGTCGCGGACCGGGCCGTCACGACCGTCACGAGCGCGACCGCGACCATCGAGCGCCTCGGCGAGTCGAGCAAGGCGATCGGCGACGTCGTGCACGTCATCTCGTCGATCGCGGCGCAGACGAGCCTGCTCGCCCTCAACGCCACGATCGAGGCGGCCCGCGCCGGCGAGGCCGGCAAGGGGTTCGCGGTCGTCGCGTCCGAGGTGCGCGAGCTCGCGGGTCAGACGGCGCGGGCGACCGACGACATCACGGCCCGGATCACCGCGATCCAGGAGGACAGCGCCGGTGCCGTGGGGGCGATCGCCACCGTGGCGGGCGTCATCACGCAGATGAACGAGCACCAGGCGACGATCGCCGCCGCCGTCGAGGAGCAGACGGCGACGACCGCGGCGATGGACCGCGGGGTCGCGGACGCCGCGTCGGGCACGGCGCGGATCGCGGAGAGCATCGAGGGCGTCGTCGACGTCGCACGGTCCACCCGGGCGTCCGTCGCGGACTCGCGCGGTGCCGCCGACGACCTGGCGCAGGTGTCCGCCGAGCTCACCGAGCTGGTGACGCAGTTCCGCTACTGACCCGTCAGACCGTGAGCACGACCTTCGCGCGGGCGTGCTCGTCCTCGAGGTACCGCAGGGCGTCGGCGGCGTCGGCCAGCGCGTAGGTGCGGTCGACGACGGGTGTGAGCGAGCCGGCCTCGACGAGCTCGCGCAGCGCGTCGAGCCGCTCCGTCGTGCCCTTCTGACCGGGCATCTCGATCCGCTGCCGCCGGACGACCCTGGCGAGCGCACCGCGGGCGAACAGGCCCAGCGGCCCGAACCAGCTGCCGCCCTGCGACGTGCCGCCGCCGGACAGCAGCAGGACGCCGCCGGGCGCGACCGCACGGCGCAGGTCCGCGAGCGAGCGGTTGCCGACGAGGTCGTAGACGACGTCGTAGCGGGTCCCGTCGCGCGTGAAGTCGTGCGTGCGGTAGTCGACGACGTGCTCGGCGCCGAGCGACCGTGCCAGGTCGGCGTTCCGCGCGCTGCACACCGCGGTCACGTGGGCGCCCGTCGCGTGCGCGAGCTGCACGGCGAACGTGCCGACGCCGCCCGACGCCCCGTTGACCAGCACGGTCTGGCCGGGCTCGACCCGGGCGACGTCGCGCAGGGCCGTGAGGGCGGTGTTGGCGGCGAGCGGCACGGCGGCCGACTCCTCGAACGTCGTCCCGGCAGGTCGCCGCGCGACGACGTCCTCGGGTGCGCACACGTACTCCGCGAACGCGCCGGGGTGCTCGCCGAACACCTCGTCGCCCGGACGGAACCGCGTGACCTGCGACCCGACCGCCTCGACCGTGCCGGCGAAGTCGGTGCCGACGATCGTCTGGCGCGGCCGGAACGTGCCGAAGCTCGGTCGCATGACGATCGGGTCGCCGCGCAGCAGGTGCCAGTCGCGCGCGTTGAGGGAGGCGGCCCGTACGCGGACGAGCACGTCGTGGTTGCCGGGCTCGGGCCGGTCGACGTCGGCCAGGCGGAGCACGTCGGGGGGGCGTAGCGGTGCTGGGTGATCGCTCTCATCGGGCCTCTCCTCGGGCGAGGTGGCGCGGGCGTCTACGGTGGTCGCACATGCCCTGCGGCGTGGTGTACGGCGTACACCTGTTAGGTCGAGACACTAGGTGTACGTCGTACACTCGGTCAAGGGGTCGTCGGGAGGAGATCGGGTGAGCGCGCATCAGTCGGACGCCCCACGCCGCACGCCCCTGTCGCGCGAGCGCGTGCTCCGCGCCGCCGTCGCGCTCGCCGACGAGGGCGGCATCGAGACGCTCAGCATGCGGCGGCTCGCGCAGGAGCTCGACGTGGTCCCCATGGCGCTCTACAAGCACGTCGCGCACAAGGACGAGCTGCTCGACGGCGTCGTCGACCTGGTCGTCGGCTCGATCCCCGAGCCGGCCGCAGGCGACGCCGAGCAGGACTGGCAGGGTGCCGTCCGCCGCCGCGTGCTCGGTGCCCGGGCCGCGATGCTCAGCCACCCGTGGGCCGCGCAGGTCATCGAGTCGCGCGGCGCCCCGACCCCGGCCGTGATGACGTACCTGAACTCGGTCGTCGGGATGTTCCGGGCCGGCGGCTTCTCGGTCGACCTCACCCACCACGTGATGCACACGATGGGCAGCCGCATCCTCGGGTTCAGCCAGGAGCTGTTCGACGACTCCGCCGACGTCGACCCCGAGGTGCGCGCCGCGGGTGCCCGCGCGATGGCCCCGACCTTCCCGCACCTCGCCGAGATCGCCCTCGCGATCGCGCACGACGACGCGTCCGTGATCGGGTCCGGGTGCGACGACCAGGCCGAGTTCGAGTTCGCGCTCGACCTGCTGCTCGACGGGTTCGAGCGGCTGCGCCGGGCCTCTGCGGAGCTCGCACAGCCCTGACCTGGGGGCTCGCCAGCCGCCATCTCCTGGACAGGTGCCCGTCACCCGTCCGGGGTACCGTGCGCGTCGCACCGCAACCCGGTGCACAACCGACAGCACGGGAGGACTCAGGCATGAGGATGACCAACCTGCAGCGTCGCAGGGTCCGGGGAGGCGTGGTGGCGGCAGCCACGGCCCTCCTCGTCGGGCTCGCGTCGCCGGCGATGGCCGGTGGTGGACCCGGCGGCGGGCACGGCGGCGGACCCGGGCACGGCCCGTCCGACGACTTCCGCCTCACGGTCATGGGCACCACCGACCTGCACGGCAACGCCCTGAACTGGGACTACTTCAAGGACGCCGAGTACGACGACAGCGCTCACAACGACGTGGGCCTGGCGAAGGTCTCGACGCTCGTCAACCAGGTCCGCGCCGACCGCGGGGCGCGCAACACGCTGCTCATCGACGCCGGCGACACGATCCAGGGCACCTCGCTCGCGTACTACTTCGCCAAGATCGAGCCGATCTCGAAGAAGGTCGAGCACCCCATGGCGACCGCCATGAACGCGATCGGCTACGACGCGGCCGCCGTGGGCAACCACGAGTTCAACTACGGCATCCCGTACCTGCGCACGTTCGAGAAGCAGCTCGACTTCCCGCTGCTCGCGGCCAACGCGCTCGACGACGGCACCGGCCGCCCCGCCTTCGAGCCGTACACCATCAAGACTGTGACCGGGCACCACGGAAGAGCCGTCCGCGTCGGGATCCTCGGGCTGACCAACCCCGGCATCGCGATCTGGGACAAGGCCAACGTCGAGGGCAAGATGCACTTCGACGGGCTCGTCGAGCAGGCGTCGCGGTACGTGCCGGAGATGCGCCGCAAGGGCGCCGACGTCGTCGTCGTGGCCGCGCACTCCGGTGCCGACACGTCGTCGTCGTACGGTGACGCGCTGCCGTTCCCCGAGAACGCCGCGACGCTCGTCGCGCAGCAGGTGCCGGGCATCGACGCGATCCTCGTGGGCCACGCGCACCAGGAGATCCCCGAGCGGGTCGTCACCAACACCGCGACCGGCAAGCCCGTCGTGCTGTCCGAGCCCCTCAAGTGGGGCGAGCGGCTGTCGGTGTTCGACATCGACCTGTCGTTCGCCCGGGGCCGCTGGTCCGTGCAGTCGGTGCACGCGCAGGTGCTCAACTCGAACACCGTGCCCGAGGACCCGAAGATCGTGCGGCTCGTCCAGGTCGACCACCAGAAGGCCGTCGACTACGTCAACAGCGTGATCGGCACCGCGACCGAGGCCATGTCGGCCGCGACCGCCCGGTACGAGGACACCTCGGCGCTCGACTTCATCAACCACGTGCAGGCCGAGACCGTGAAGGCCGATCTCACCGGCGCGGACGCCGACCTGCCCGTGCTGTCCATCGCGGCGCCGTTCAACAAGGACGCCGCGATCCCGCAGGGCGACGTCACCGTCGGGGACATCGCCGGGCTGTACATCTACGACAACACGCTGCTGGGCATCAAGCTCACGGGTGCGCAGGTCAAGGCGTACCTCGAGAAGTCGGCCGAGTACTTCAAGCCTGCGCCGACGCCCGGCACGTACGCAGCGGCCGACCTCACCAACGCGCCGACGGCGACCGCCCCGAACGGCACGCCGGACTACAACTACGACGTCATGGGCGGGCTCGACCAGCCGCTGACCTACGACATCGACCTGGCGCAGCCCGTCGGCAGCCGCGTCACCGGGCTCGCGTACGGCGGCGTGCCGGTGACCGACGACCAGCAGTTCGTGGTCGCGATCAACAACTACCGGCAGTCCGGCGGCGGGAACTTCCCCGGCGTCGTCGGCGCCCCCGTGGTGCACAACCGGCAGCTCGAGATCCGGCAGCTGCTCATCGACTGGGTCACCGAGCACCAGGTGATCGACCCGGCGCTGTTCTCCGCGACCAACCCCGACTGGCAGCTCACGTCGGGCGGGACGCCGCTGACGATCACGCCGTGACCGTCACCGCATGACCCGGGCGCCGCGTCCCCTCGTCGGGGGCGCGG
>JAEWCA010000433.1 GCA_023390875.1 Actinomycetes bacterium | reverse complement strand
GTGCGCGGGTGCGGCCGTGGGGTCGGCGGGGTGCCGCGGCGGCCGGCTCCTGGCGGTCAGTCGTCGGGTGCCGCGTGGTCCGGAGCCGTCCGGGTGCCGGCCGGCGGGGTCGCGGTGGTGGCGGGGCGGCCGACCTTGGTGTCGAGGTCCCCGTTGAGCCGGGTGAGCAGCGCGGCGAGCGTGCGGCGGTCGTCGGGGGACCAGTCGTCCAGCAGCTCGTCGTACACCTCGGCGCGGGCCTGCCGGGTGTGGGCGAGGGCGGCGGCGCCGGCGTCGGTCATGGTGACGACGGCTCGGCGACCGTCGCGGTCGTCGCGCTCGCGCGTGACGTGGCCGGCGGCCTCCATCGCGAGGACCTGGCGGGTGACGGTCGAGGCGTCGAGCCGCAGGTGGTCGGCGATCTCGTTGATGCCGCACGGCCCGTGCGCGGCGAGCTGGCGCAGTGCGAGGTACGCGGAGCGTTCGAGGGTGCCGTCGAGGCGCGCGGTGCGGCGCCTGTTGCGGTCGGCGAGGCGCAGCAGAAGGGCGATCTGCAGCTCGACGTCCTGGATCGGGTCGTCCAAGGGGTCACCTCCGTGTCGGCGTCCGAAATCTAGGTGTAGCATACAGGTAAATTACCTGCCCCCTACAGATACCAAGGGTCCACCTGTGGCTTCCACACGCAACGAACCGAACAAGACCGCGATCTTCGCGACCACTCTCACCGCCTTCTTCGCGATCGCGGGCATCGCGATCGTCGACCCCATCCTGCCCGCGATCGGCGCCGACCTGGGCGCGACGACCTGGCAGATCGAGCTCCTGTTCACCGCGTACATCGCCGTCATGGCGATCGGGATGATCCCGGCCGTGATGCTGACGGGCAAGTTCGGCTACAAGAAGATCCTCGCCACCGGCGTGAGCGTCGTCGCCGTCGCCGCGATCGCCGCCTCGCTCACCGGCACCATCGGCCAGCTCGCCGGGCTGCGCGGCCTGTGGGGTCTGGGCAACGCGATGTTCTTCGCGACGGCCATGGTGCTGCTCGTCTCGCTCGCCAACGACCGTGCCTGGGCCGTCGAGCTGTTCGAGACGTGCGTCGGGCTGGGGTTCGCGATCGGCCCGCTCATCGGCGGCCTGCTCGGCGAGATCAGCTGGCGCGTGCCGTTCCTGCTGTGCGGCGTGTTCATGGTCGTGGCGCTCACCGTGTCGGTCACGCGGCTCAAGGACCCGTCCGAGAAGCCCGCGCCGCTCACGCTCGGCCAGGTGTTCTCGCCGTTCCGCCGGCCCGCGTTCGTGATCCTGTGCGTCATCACCGCGACGTACAACTTCGTGTTCTTCATCGTGCTCGGCTTCACGCCCGTGTTCCTGCACCTCGACGTGATCCCGCTCGGCTTCGTGTTCACCGCCTGGGGCCTCGGCCTGGCGCTCGGCATCCTCGTCGTCGGCCACCGCCTGGCGCACAGGATCGGCGCGGTGCAGACCGTCGGCATCGCGATCGTCGTCCTGCTCGCCACGCTGTTCGGCCTCGCGACGTCGCACTCCACCACCCAGTCGGTGCTCGTGCTCGTCGTCGCCGGCATCTGCATGGGCATCTGCAACGCCAACCTCACGGACCTCGCGCTCGCCGCCGGCTCGCCCGACCGCCGTGTCACCACCGGTGCGTTCAACCTGGTCCGCTGGGGCTTCGCGGCCCCCGCGCCGGTCGTCGCCGGCCTGCTGGCCGAGCACGTCGGGCTCACGTCTCCCTACTGGGTCGCGATCGGCGTGCTCGCCGTCGGCGTCGTCACGTTCCTCGCCGCCGGTCACGTGCTCGCGCGCAACGTCGGGGAGCGCGTGCTCTGGTCCCGGCTCAACAAGGACGCCACCGCCGTCGAGGGCACGCCCGAGGAGGCGCTCGCCGAGGTCTTCTGACCCGCGTGCACGACGAGACGACCGACGCCCGGCCGGACCGTGAGGCCCGACCGGGCGTCCGTCGTCTGCCGGGCCGAGCCGGTGTCAGGCGTCGCGACGCTTCATCAGCACCGCGCCCGCCGCGAGCAGGATCACGACGTAGGCCGCGAGGACGCCGAAGCCCTCCCACGCCGACAGCGTGATGACGTCGGGCTGGGCTGCCGCCATCGCCGCGATCTGGTCGTTCGTCTGCGTGATCTGCGCACCGGCCACGTTGGGCAGGAACGGCATGATCTTGTGCAGCGGCTCCCACGGGATCGCGCTGAACATGATCGGGAGGATCAGCAGCGCGCCCAGCACGGTCGCGATCGCCGCCGCCGAGTGCCGCATGAGCGCACCGAGCGCGAACGACAGCAGGCCGATCATCGCGATGTACAGCGCGTAGCCCGTCAGGGCGCGCAGCGTCTGCGCGTCGTTGATGTCGACCGTCATGCCGTCGCCGCCGAAGATCGCGGCCTGCAGCAGCGCGGCCACCGCGATGGACGCCGCCGCGACGACGAACACGACGACGAACAGCACGAGCGCCTTCGCCCACAGCACCGGGGTGCGGCGGGGCTCGGCGGTCAGGCTCGAGCGGATCATGCCCGTCGTGTACTCACCGGTGATCGACAGCGCGCCGAGCACCGCGACGGCGAGCGGGCCGAGGTAGACGTTGAGGCCGAACGCGTCGAGCGGGTTCGTCGGGGCGCCCGCGTCGTCCGGCGCGTTGACCATGGCGAGCGTGAGCAGCAGCGTGAACCCGACGAGCGCGATGGCGGTGATCGCCAGCGTCCACGTGGTCGAGCGGACCGACCAGAACTTGATCCACTCGGACTTGAGCAGGTGGCCGAACGACAGCTTGTGCGTGGTCGTCGGGCGCGTCACCTCGGCCCGCGCGGGGGCGACGGTGGTGGTGCTCATCGTGCGTTCTCCTCGGGGGTCGTGGCGGCGTGCGTGTCCGGGACCGCGGCGGAGTGGTACTCGACGGCGTCCTGCGTGAGGCTCATGTACGCCTCCTCGAGCGACCCGGTGACCGGGGTGAGCTCGTGCAGCACGACCCGCCCGGCGGCGGCGACCTCGCCCACGGCCTCCGCCGTGGCGCCGTGGACCTCGAGCAGCCCCGGCTCGCTGGACGTGATCGTCACGTCGGGCCCCGTGAGCAGCTCGGCGAGCTGCGTGGCCTGCGGCGAGCGGACGCGGACCGTCGAGCGCGTGGCCTGCGCGACGACCTGGTCGACGGGGCCGTTCGTGATGATCTTGCCGCGGCCGATGACCACCAGGTGGTCGGCCGTGAGGGCCATCTCGCTCATGAGGTGCGACGAGAGGAAGACCGTGCGGCCCTCCGACGCGAGGTACTTCACGAGGTTGCGGACCCAGAGCACGCCCTCGGGGTCGAGACCGTTGACCGGCTCGTCGAGGATGAGGGTGCGCGGGTCGCCGAGCAGCGCGACCGCGATGCCGAGGCGCTGGCCCATGCCGAGCGAGAAACCGCCGACGCGGCGCTTGGCCACGTCGTGCAGGCCGGTCATGTCGATGACCTCGTTGACGCGCTTGTCGCCGATGCCGTGCGTCGCGGCGAGCGCGCGCAGGTGGTTCTTGGCGCTGCGTCCGGTGTGGACCGCCTTCGCCTCGAGGAGGGCGCCGACCTCGGTGAGGGGCGAGCGGTGCTGGGCGTAGGGGCGGCCGTTGACGGTGACGGTGCCGGCCGTCGGGCGGTCGAGCCCGACGATCATGCGCATCGTGGTGGACTTGCCGGCGCCGTTCGGGCCGAGGAAGCCCGTCACCTTGCCGGGCTGCACCGTGAACGAGATGCCGTCCACGGCGGTCTTCGCGCCGTACTTCTTGGTCAGGCCTTGGGCCTCGATCATCATCGGTCCTCGTCTGGGGAAACTGTGACCGTTCGACCCTAGGGGCTGGGTACCTGCGTTGTATCCGTCATTGGGTGGATATCCGGGGCGGTTCAGGGTGGTCCCTGAGTCGGCCGAAGGAACGATCCAGGGTTCACCCGCGTTCGTTACGGTGAACGCGCATCTTGCGTGCCGCCGAGCCGTCCAGGAGGACGACGTGCCCAATCCCGTCTTCGACAACAGTCCCGTGTTCTCGGACCCTGCCGACAAGCGGGCCCGCACCGGAGTCCGCCCCGGCGAGACGACCACAGCGCCGTCCGGCCAGGGCAACGCCCGCACCCTCGACGTCGCGCAGCTCGACGAGATGTACGCGCTGCCGTCCGCAGGTCCCCGCGAGACCGGGCGGATGACGTACGACGACGTGATCGTCCGCACCGGCGGGCTGCTCGCCCTGCTCGTCGCGAGCGCCGCGGTGACGTGGGTCGTCGCGCCCGGGCTCTGGGTGGTCGGCGCGATCGTCGGGCTCGTGCTCGGCCTCGTCAACGCGTTCAAGCGCAAGCCGAGCCCGCTGCTCATCTCGCTGTACGCGCTCGCGCAGGGCGTGTTCCTCGGCGGCATCAGCCGGTTCTACGAGGAGATGTGGAACGGCATCGTCGGGCAGGCCGTGCTCGCCACGCTCGCCGTGTTCGCCACGTCGCTTTTCCTGTTCCGGTCCGGCAAGGTCCGCGTCACGCCGAAGTTCCAGCGCATGGTGCTGCTCGGCCTGGTCGGCTACCTGGTGTTCTCGCTGCTCAACGTGGTCCTCATGCTGTTCGGCGTGGGCGGCGGCGACTTCGGCCCGCTGCGCAGCGGGTGGCTCGGCGTGGCCGTCGGCCTGGTCGCCGTGGCCCTCGCGGCCGCGAGCCTCGTGATCGACTTCGACTCGATCAAGCGCGGCGTCGAGCAGGGTGTCCCGGCGCAGTACGCCTGGTACGCGGCGTTCGGCCTCGTCGTCACGCTGGTCTGGCTCTACCTCGAGCTGCTGCGCCTGCTGGCGATCTTCCGACAGTGATCTCCGGGGCCTGAGCGCGCGCCTCGGCGCGTCATCCGTGGCGCGCCGGGGCAGACTCGGCAACGTGAAGTACGCACACCACATCTCGGAGCTCGTCGGCGGCACCCCGCTCGTCCAGCTCTCGTCCGTGACCGGCGGCCTGACGGCGACGATCCTCGCCAAGGTCGAGTACATGAACCCCGGCGGGTCCGTGAAGGACCGCATCGCGCTCAAGATGGTCGAGGCGGCGGAGGCCAGCGGCGCGCTGCGGCCGGGCGGCACGATCGTCGAGCCGACCAGCGGCAACACGGGTGTCGGCCTCGCGCTGGTCGCGCAGCGCAAGGGGTACAGATGCGTGTTCGTCTGCCCCGACAAGGTCAGCCAGGACAAGCGCGACGTGCTGCGCGCGTACGGCGCCGAGGTCGTCGTGACGCCCACGGCCGTCCCACCGGACCACCCCGACTCGTACTACTCGGTGTCCGACCGCCTGGTCCTCGAGATCGAGGGTGCCTGGAAGCCGAACCAGTACGCCAACCCGAACGGCCCGGCCAGCCACTACGAGAGCACCGGGCCGGAGATCTGGGCCGACACCGACGGGCTCGTCACGCACCTCGTCGCAGGCGTCGGCACGGGCGGCACCATCACCGGGACCGGGCGGTACCTCAAGGAGGTCTCGGCCGCGCGCGGGTCGGGCCCCGTGGTGGTGGTCGGCGCCGACCCTGCGGGGTCCGTGTACTCCGGGGGCGACGGGCGGCCGTACCTGGTCGAGGGCGTCGGCGAGGACTTCTGGCCGGCCGCGTACGACCCGTCCGTGCCCGACGAGGTCATCGCCGTCTCGGACGCCGACTCGTTCGCGATGACCCGCCGCCTCGCCCGCGAGGAGGGCCTGCTCGTCGGCGGGTCGTGCGGCATGGCCGTCGAGGCCACCCTGCGGTACGCCCGCGCGCTGCAGGACCGCGACCCCGAGGCGGCGGCGCGTGCGGTGATCGTCGTGATCCTGCCGGACAGCGGGCGCGGGTACCTGTCGAAGATCTTCAACGACTCGTGGATGCGGTCGTACGGGTTCCTCGCCGCCGACGAGGGCGCGACGGTCGCGGACGTGCTGAAGACGAAGACCGGGAGCCTGCCGGACCTCGTCCACACCCACCCGAACGAGACGGTCCGCGACGCGATCGGGATCCTGCACGAGTACGGCGTCTCGCAGATGCCCGTGGTCGGCGCCGAGCCGCCCGTGAAGATCGGCGAGGTCGCCGGGGCCGTCTCCGAGCGCGCGCTGCTCGACGCGGTGTTCGCGGGCGACGCGGCCCTGTCCGACCGCGTCGACCGGCACATGTCCCCGCCGCTGCCGCTCATCGGCATCGGCGAGGGCGTGCAGGCCGCACGGGCCGCGCTGCAGCAGGCCGACGCGCTCATGGTCGTCGACGACGGTGCACCCGTCGGCGTGCTGACCCGGCACGACCTGCTGGGGTTCCTCGCGCGCTGACGCGCACCCTGACAGGCCCGCGCGCACCGACCGGGTAGCCTCCGGCTGACGGCCGCGACGCCGCCCACCACCCACGTCCGAGGGAGCACGATGGCCCTGTTCGACCTGCCCCTGCCCGAGCTCGAGCGCTACCTCCCGGAGCTCGACGAACCCGCGGACTTCGACGCGTTCTGGGCCGCGACGCTCGTCGAGGCGCGCACGCACGACCTCGCGCTCTCGGCGGTCCCGGTGGACACGGGCCTCACGCTCGTCGACACCGAGGACGTGACGTTCGCGGGCTTCGGCGGGCACCCGATCAAGGCGTGGGTGACCCGCCCGGCGGGCAGCGCGCAGACGCGCGAGCTGCTGCCGGCGGTCGTCGAGCTCATCGGGTACGGCGGCGGGCGCGGCTTCCCGCACGAGCGGCTCGCGTGGGCCGCGGCGGGGTACGTGCACCTGGTCATGGACACGCGCGGGCAGGGGTCGACGTGGGGGAGCGGCGGCCACACGGCCGACCCGGCCGGCACCGGTCCCGCGTTCCCGGGTGTCATGACGCGCGGCATCGAGGACCCTGCCGACCACTACTACCGCCGGCTCATCACGGACGCGGTGCGCGCGGTCGACGCCGTCCGCGCGCTGCCGGGCGTCGACCCCGCGCGCGTCGCCGTCACGGGCATCAGCCAGGGCGGCGGGCTCGCGCTCGCGGTCGGCGGGCTGGCCGACGACCTCGTCGCGGTCATGCCCGACGTGCCGTTCATGTGCCACTACCGCCGCGCCGTCGACATCAGCGACGCCAAGCCGCACGGCGAGCTCGTCGACTACCTCGCGGTGCACCGGGACCGCGAGGAGCTGGTGTTCCGGACCATGTCGTACCTGGACGGCGTGCACTTCGCCCGGCGGGCCGCCGCACCTGCCCTGTTCTCGGTGGCGCTGCGGGACGTCACGTGCCCGCCGTCGACGGTCTTCGCCGCGTACAACCATTACGCGGGCCTGCGGGGCACGCGGCCCGCGACCGAGATCGAGGTGTACGCGTACAACAACCACGAGGGCGGTCAGGCGTTCCAGGTCGACCGCCAGATCCGGTGGCTCAAGGCCCTGCTCGACGGTCGTGCCGCGCCGGAGGGGCGGTCCGTGACCGCCGCCGTCTGAGCGGCGCTCGGACGGCAGGGCGCAGACGTGCGGGAGGCCGGCACCCGGGTGGGGTGCCGGCC
>JAEWCA010000409.1 GCA_023390875.1 Actinomycetes bacterium | reverse complement strand
TCCTCGTACATCGCGATCGCGGCGAGCGCGGCCGCGCACGCGACGGGGTTCCCGCCGAACGTGCCGCCCAGCCCGCCGGGGTGCACGGCGTCCATGAGCTCGGCGCGGCCCGTGACGCCGGCGAGCGGCATGCCGCCCGCGATGCCCTTGGCCGTCGTCACCAGGTCGGGCACGACGCCCTCGTGCTCGCACGCGAACATCGCGCCGGTGCGCGCGAACCCGGTCTGCACCTCGTCGGCGACGAGCACGATCCCGTGCTCGGTGCACCAGCGCGACAGCGCCGGCAGGAAGCCGGGCGCGGGCACGACGAAGCCGCCCTCCCCGAGGATCGGCTCGACGACGAGCGCGGCGACCTGGTCGGCGCCGACCTGCCGCTGCGCGACGGCGATCGCGCGTGCGGCGGCCTCCTCACCCGTCATCCCCGCCGGGTCGCGCAGCGGGTACGACGCCGGCACGCGGTACACCTCGCCCGCGAACGGCCCGAAGCCGGTCTTGTACGGCATGGCCTTCGCGGTCATGGCCATCGTGAGGTTGGTCCGGCCGTGGTACGCGTGGTCGAGCACGAGCACCGCGTCCCGGCCGGTGGCCCGGCGGGCGACCTTGACGGCGTTCTCCACGGCCTCGGCGCCCGAGCCCACGAGCACCGAGCGCTTGTCGTGCGTGCCGGGCGTCAGGCGGGCGAGTGCCTCGCACACGGCCACGTACTCCTCGTACGGGCCGATCATGAAGCACGTGTGCGTGAAGTCCGCGGCCTGGGCCGCGACGGCCGCGACGACGGACGGCGCGCTCGCCCCGACCGACGTCACGGCTATCCCCGCACCCAGGTCCACGAACCGGTTGCCGTCGACGTCCTCGAGCACCCCGCCGCCCGCGCGAGCGACGTACACCGGCAGCGCGGACGAGACGCCCGCGGACACGGCGGCCGCCCGGCGGCGGGCCAGCTCGACCGAGCGCGGCCCGGGGACGTCGGTGCGCAGCAGCCTGCTCTGCGGGACCCCCTCGACGACGTCGACGCTCACGTCGTCCGGCCGTCCTCGGCGTCGTCCACGTCGACCTCCTCGCCCGTGCCCACGTTCACGGCGGTGGCGCCGTCGGGCAGGTTGGACAGGTTCTGCGCGACGACGATGCCCGGCAGCCCGGAGTCGGGCAACCGGAACCCGGTCTCCGCGAGCGTCTGCGGGCCCGCGAGCACCAGGTCGTGCGCGCCGCGGCGCGGCAGCGTCTCGCCCCGGAAGAACGCCGGCGCCCGCAGCCGCCACACGATCATGAGGACGACGCCGAGGAGGATCGCGGCGACGCCCACGACGGCGACCGCCCCGAACCCGAGGATCGTCACGTTGTTGCCGTCGGCGTCCTGCAGCCAGTCGACCGTCGCGTACTGCTGCACCGCGTAGACGAAGGCGGCGAGCAGGATCAGGCCGCCCGCGGACGGCAGGACGCCCTGCGTGAAGAACGTCTTCGGCGTGTGGTGCAGCGTCCGGCGGTAGAACCACGAGCACGCGAAGCCCGTCAGGCCGTAGTAGAACGCGATCATCAGGCCGACGGACTCGACGAGCGCGAGCAGCAGGCTGGGGCTGATGAGCGTGAAGATCGCGTAGAACAGCATCGACGCGAGCCCCATCGCGATCGTCGAGACGCCCGGCGTCAGGTACCGCGGGTGGATCCTCGCGAAGGACTGCGGGATGGCCTTGTACACGGCCATCGACAGCGTCGTGCGGGCCGTCGGCAGGATCGTCGTCTGCGTCGAGGCCGAGGCGGACGTGAGGATCGACGCCGACAGCAGCAGCAGCCCGATCTTCCCGATCCCGGAGTCGCCGAACAGCACCGGGCCGATCGACGAGAACACGTCGTCGGCGTTGTCGGGGTTCGCCAGGCCGATGCCCTCGGTGCCGACGCCCGCGAACGCGATCGTCGCGGTCGACACGAGCGCGTACGTGACGAGCAGCAGCAGCGTCGACAGCACGGCGGCGCGACCCGGGGTGCGTGCCGGGTCGTCCGACTCCTCGTTGACGGACACGGCCGTGTCCCAGCCCCAGTACATGAACACCGCGGTGAGCAGCGCGGGCGCGATGACGTCGGACAGGCTGAGCCCGCCGGGCCAGAACCACGACCACGACGGCGTGATCGAGCCGTCGACGCCGTTGCCGCTCCACACGCGGCCGAGCGCGACGACCGAGAACACGAGCAGGACCACGACCTCGATGCTCAGCAGCACGTACTGCAGGCGCGCCGACACCTCGATGCCGCGGTAGCAGATGTACGTCATGCCGGCGATCCACACGAGACCCGCGACGGTCGTCCAGGCCGTGCTGCCTGCGAGCTCACCTGCGGCGTCCCAGCCGAGGTCGCCGAGGAACGTGAACGAGTACGACCCGGCGATCTGCGCGAGGTTCGCCATGACGATGACGTCGGCGGCGATGATGCCCCAGCCGCCCATCCACCCGGTCAGGGGTCCGAACGCGCGCGACGCCCACGTGAACGTCGTCCCGCAGTCGGGCTCGGCCTTGTTGAGCTCCTGGTAGGCGAGCGCGATGAGGTACATCGGGACGAACGCGAGCAGGATGATCGCGGGTGCCTTGACCCCCGCGAGCAGCGCACCGCCGCCCGCGACGACGAAGCCGAGGCTGGCCGCCAGGCTGTACGCGGGCGCGGTGGACGCGGTGCCGACGACGACGCTGGACAGCAGACCGAGGGCGCCGCCCTTGAGTCCCTTGCTCGCGGTCTCGGGGTAGCCGAGCGGCGCGGCGTCGGCGGTGGGGGTGACGGACATGCGACCTCGCATCGGTCGGGCCGGTTGCGGGGCGGCGCATCCGGCGGGGAAACCCATGGGATCCGTTGCACGTGCGCGCCTCGGGGTCGCATTCGGTGCGTCTCGGGGCGTCCAGACGAGGGAAACCGTAGCGGCATGGGCCGACCGTGGGAAGGGTGCGCGACGTTCAGCGGACCTCCAGCCTCATCGGTGACAATGTGCTGCCCGGTGCGTCCGGCCGGGCGGGCGCGCCGCTCCCTGCACGCGGCGTCGGAGGGTCCATGGAATACCTGGTCGGCGTGCTCGTGGTCGTCGTCGTGCTGCTGCTGTCCATCGCGCTGCACGAGATCGGGCACATGGTCCCCGCCAAGCGGTTCGGCGTGCGCGTCAGCCACTACATGGTCGGGTTCGGCCCCACGCTGTGGTCGCGGGTCAAGGGGGAGACCGAGTACGGCCTCAAGGCGATCCCGCTGGGCGGCTACGTGCGGCTCGTCGGCATGTACCCGCCCGACGAGGCCGTGGGCAACCCGCCCGCCCGCACGTGGCTCGGCCGGCTGGCCCGCGACGCCCGCCAGGCCAGCGCCGAGGAGATCCGGCCCGGCGAGGACGGCCGCGCCTTCTACCACCTGTCGACGCCGAAGAAGCTCGTCGTCATGCTCGGTGGGCCGGTGATGAACCTGCTCATCGCCGTCGTGCTCATGGCGATCACGCTCGTCGGCTTCGGCCTGCCGGTGCTCGGCACCACGCTCGCGTCCGTCAACCAGTGCATCATCCCGGCCGACGCGCCGGCCGACCGCACGTGCACGTCGTCCGACGAGGCCGCGCCCGGCGCCGCCGCCGGTCTGCAGCCCGGCGACACGGTCGTCTCGTACGACG
Organism: Actinomycetes bacterium; assembly: GCA_023390875.1. Classification (GTDB taxonomy): domain Bacteria; phylum Actinomycetota; class Actinomycetes; order Actinomycetales; family Cellulomonadaceae; genus Cellulomonas. The sequence goes on along the minus strand of JAEWCA010000409.1, from coordinate 2,052 downwards.
GCACGCCGGTGTCGTCGTGGGAGGAGCTGACCCCGCTCATCCGCGCGTCCGGCGACGAGACGGTCCCCGTGGTGGTGGAGCGCGACGGCGAGCAGCTCACGCTGTCCGTGACGCCCGTCGTGGCCGACCGCCCCGTGGTGGACGAGAACGGCGAGGTCGTCCTCGGCGCCGACGGCGAACCGAAGACGCAGGAGGTCGGCTTCGTCGGCGTCGCGCCGCAGCAGGAGCTCCGGCGGCAGTCGCTGCTCGACGTGCCCGGGGCGGTCGTCGACCGCACGTGGCAGACCGTCACCGTCGTCGCGACGCTGCCGGCCCGCGTCGTGGACCTCGTGCAGGCCGAGGTCAACGGGACGCCGCGCGACTCGAGCAGCGTGGTCGGCGTCGTCGGGATCGGCCGGTTCGCGGGCGAGATCGCGTCGACCGACGACCTCGACTGGCAGATCAAGACGCTCGCGCTGCTCGACATGCTCGCGAGCCTCAACATCGCGCTGTTCGCGTTCAACCTCATCCCGCTGCCGCCGCTCGACGGCGGGCACGTCGCCGCCGCGCTCTGGGAGGGCGGTCGCCGGCAGGTCGCCCGTCTGCGCGGGCGCCCCCGTCCCGGCCCGTTCGACACCGCCAAGCTCGTGCCGCTCGCGTACTCGGTGTTCGTGCTGCTCGGGGCGGTCGGGCTGCTGCTCGTGTACGCCGACATCGTCAACCCCGTCCAGATCTGACCGGACGGACTCCGTGGGGGTTCTGTGCGTGCGGGTGATCCGGGGCAAGCCGGACCCGGCGGCGATGCGATGATGGCCGGGTGAGCACCCCGATCAGCCTCGGCATGCCGGACGCCCCGCCTCCCGTGCTGGCCCCGCGCCGCCCCACCCGCAAGATCCGCGTCGGCAAGGTCGAGGTCGGCGGTGACGCCCCCGTGAGCGTCCAGTCGATGACCACGACGCCCACGACCGACATCAACGCGACGCTCCAGCAGATCGCGGCCCTGACCGCCGCCGGCTGCGACATCGTGCGCGTCGCCGTGCCCAGCCAGGACGACGCGGACGCGCTGCCGGCCATCGCCCGCAAGTCGCAGATCCCCGTGATCGCGGACATCCACTTCCAGCCGAAGTACGTGTTCGCCGCGATCGACGCCGGCTGCGCGGCCGTCCGGGTGAACCCCGGCAACATCCGCAAGTTCGACGACCAGGTCAAGGAGATCGCCCGCGCCGCGACGGACGCCGGCATCTCGCTGCGGATCGGCGTCAACGCCGGCTCGCTCGACCCGCGGCTGCTCGCGAAGTACGGCAAGGCCACCCCGGAGGCGCTCGTCGAGTCGGCCGTGTGGGAGGCGTCGCTGTTCGAGGAGCACGACTTCCACGACTTCAAGATCTCGGTCAAGCACAACGACCCCGTCGTCATGGTGCGGGCCTACGAGCTGCTGTCCGAGCGCGGCGACTGGCCGCTGCACCTCGGTGTCACCGAGGCCGGGCCGGCGTTCCAGGGCACCATCAAGTCGGCGACCGCGTTCGGTGCGCTGCTGAGCAAGGGCATCGGCGACACCATCCGCGTGTCCCTGTCCGCGCCTCCCGTCGAGGAGGTCAAGGTCGGCATCCAGATCCTGCAGTCGCTCAACCTGCGGCCCCGCAAGCTCGAGATCGTGTCCTGCCCGTCGTGCGGCCGCGCCCAGGTGGACGTGTACACGCTCGCCGAGAAGGTCACCGCCGGCCTCGAGGGCATGGAGGTGCCGCTGCGCGTCGCCGTCATGGGCTGCGTCGTCAACGGCCCCGGCGAGGCGCGCGAGGCCGACCTCGGAGTCGCGTCCGGCAACGGCAAGGGCCAGATCTTCGTCAAGGGCGAGGTCATCAAGACCGTGCCCGAGTCGCTCATCGTCGAGACGCTCATCGAGGAGGCCATGCGCCTGGCCGGTGACATGGCCGGTGACCTGACCGGTGAGCAGCCGGGGGACGGCGCAGCCGTCGGTTCCCCGGTCGTCACCGTCTCCTGACCGCAGCCCCTCTCGTGCTCGGCACACCGACCGCCCGCGTCCTCACCGACGCCGACGAGCCGGCGGTGTCC
>JAEWCA010000391.1 GCA_023390875.1 Actinomycetes bacterium | reverse complement strand
CGCCGGCACCGCGACCGCCGACGGCGTGCTCGTCTCCGCCGGGGGGCGGGTGCTGTCGGTCACGGCCACCGGGCCCGACCTCGCCGCGGCGCGCGCGGCCGCCTACGCGGGCGTCGACCGCATCGCGCTGGCAGGCTCGCACCACCGGTCCGACATCGCCGCGGCAGCAGCGGCGCACTGACCCGGACCCGACCGACCAGGAGGAACGCATGGGCGCGTTCGAGACGCTCGTCTACGGCGACGGCGAGTGGGGCGGCGACCCGGCGGTGACGCCGAGCCTGTCGATCGACATCCACGACAGCGACATCGCGACCGTCGAGTACCGCCCGGCTCCCGAGGGCTGCGGGCGGTTCTACCTCGGCTTCCAGCCGCGCGACTACTTCGACGACCCGTCCGAGAGCGACCCGGTGGACCTCGACGCCGAGGCGGAGGGGTTCGCGGAGTGGGCGGCGCTCGCGGGCACCGACGACGTGGGCGCAGCCCGGGTGCGCAAGCTCCTCGCGGAGGAGCACGTCGACGAGCCGCAGGACACGTTCGTCGAGGAGACGGTCGAGCGGCTGCTGCGCCTGGTCGGCCTGCCGGTCCCCGACGCGCTGACGGCCCCGGACGAGCTCGACTGACTCAGCGCGCTCGCGCGACGAGCGCCAGCGCCGCCGCGACGGACGCGTCGACCGTCGCCCCCGCGGTGTCGAGCACGGTCGCCGTCGGCCAGGCGTCGAGCGCGGTCGTCGTCACGGACTCCCACGTCGGCTGCACGTGACCGGGGATGTCGGCGGTCCGGCCCTCGACGCGGCCCCGGTGCACGGCCGGGTCGGTGCAGACGACGAGGATCTCGACGACCCGCGCACCGGTCTGCGCGCCGACCCACCGCCACCCGTCCTGGCTCGCGGCGACGGGGTTGACGCTGTCGGCGACGACGTCGAGCCCGAGCCGCAGGTTGTCGGCGGCGACGCCCATCGCGGCGGCGTAGCCGGCCTCCGCGACCGCGGGCACGCCGATCGACGAGTGCAGCACCGCCTGCTCGACGGTGTCGACGCGCACGTGCACGGCCCGCAACGCCCGTGCGACGCCTCGGGCGACGGTCGTCTTCCCGCTCCCGGGCAGGCCGCCGAGCACCACGAGCACGGGCCGGTCGGCGTCGTTCGCGCGGTTCGTCATGGCGGTGCCTCCTCGCCTGGTGGACGACGTGGGCGACCGGGCGGTCGCGCACGTCACACTAGGGCGGTGACCCTCGACCTCGGAGCCGACTCGGCCGTCGACCTGCCCGGCTGGGCGCACACCTACTCGGGCAAGGTCCGTGACCTGTACGTCCCCGACGACTCGCCCGCGGGCCGTGCCGTGACGGACGCGCACGGCGACGTGGTGCTGGTCGTGGCGAGCGACCGGGTGTCGGCGTACGACCACGTGCTGAGCCCCGGCATCCCCGACAAGGGGATCGTGCTCACGCAGCTGAGCCTGTGGTGGTTCGAGCAGCTCGCCGACCTGGTGCCGAACCACGTGGTGTCCACGGACGTGCCGGCCGAGGTCGCCGGTCGGGCGATGGTCTGCCGCCGGCTCGAGATGTTCCCCGTCGAGTGCGTCGCGCGCGGCTACCTCACGGGGTCGGGACTCGCGGAGTACCGGGTGTCGGGCGAGGTCACGGGCATCGCGCTGCCGTCGGGGCTCGTCGACGGGTCGCGGCTGCCGCAGCCGATCTTCACGCCCGCGACCAAGGCGGAGCTCGGCGAGCACGACGAGAACGTGCCGTTCTCGGCGGTCGCGGCGCAGGTCGGCGACGAGCTGGCCACGACGCTGCGGGACCTGACGCTCGGCGTGTACGCCAGGGCCGAGGCGATCGCGCGCGAGCGGGGCGTGATCCTCGCGGACACCAAGCTCGAGTTCGGCATCGACCCGGTGACGGGTGCGGTGACGCTCGGCGACGAGGTGCTCACCCCGGACTCGTCGCGGTTCTGGCCGGCGGACGGCTGGCAGCCGGGCCGGGCGCAGCCGAGCTTCGACAAGCAGTTCGTCCGGGACTGGCTGACGTCGGCCGCGAGCGGCTGGGACCGGGGCAGCGACACCCCGCCGCCGGCGCTGCCGTCGGACGTCGTCGAGCGCACGCGCGCCCGCTACCTCGAGGCGTTCGAGCGTCTGACGGGGTCGCCGCTCGCGCTGTGACGCCCGCGTCGTCCGATCGGGTGTGACGAGCCCGACAGCCGGAGCAGCCTCCGACCGAGGTTAGGCTTACCTCACGATCGTGACGCCAGTCCGGTCGCCGCCGACCCCGATCGGAGCACGTCCGTGCGCCTCCTGCGCCGCGCCGCCGTCGTCGCCACCGCGACCGCCGTCGCCCTCTCCCTCGCCGCGTGCAGCGGCTCGTCCGGCTCCTCCGACGACGGTGCGAGCGCGAGCCCCGACGCCACGGGCGACGCCGCGTTCCCCGTGACGGTCGAGTCGGCGCTCGGCTCCGCGACGATCGAGAAGAAGCCCGAGCGCGTCGTGGCCCTCGGCTGGGGTGCCGGGGACATCGCGCTCGAGCTCGGCACGGTCCCGGTGGGCATCGAGGCGGACACGTGGGGCGGCGACGCGGACGGCTACCAGCCGTGGTTCCGCGAGGCCGTCGAGGAGCAGGGCGCCGAGCTGCCGACGACGATCGCGGGCTACCCGCTGGACGTCGACGCGATCGTCGCGCTCAACCCCGACCTGGTGCTCGCGCCGCAGTCCGGCATGGACCAGGCGACGTTCGACCAGCTCTCCGAGCTCGTCCCCGTCGTGGCGTACCCGGGCGAGCCGTGGCAGACGACCATCCAGGACCAGGTGACGATCGCCGCGAACGCGCTCGGCGTGCCCGACGAGGCCGCGCCGCTGCTCAAGAAGCGGCAGGACGCGATCGACGCCGCCGCGGCCGCGCACCCCGAGCTCGCGGGCAAGACGTTCGCGTACGTGTACGCGGGCACCGAGCCCGGCTCGCTGTCCGTGTATCTGCCGGGCGACCCGCGCGTCGAGCTGCTCACCGGTCTGGGCATGACGCTCGCCCCGTCGGTCGCGAACCTCACCGCGTCGCCCGGCACGTTCACCGCGACGCTCGGGCTCGAGAACGCCGACCAGCTCGACGACGTCCAGGTGCTGCTCACCTGGTTCAACGACGAGACCGAGCAGGCGGCGACCGAGTCCCAGCCGCTGTTCGCGCAGATCCCCGCGTTCGCGAAGGGCGCCTACGTGCCGATGCTCGACCGGCAGCTCGGCATGGCCGTGTCGGTCGCGACGCCGCTCAGCGTGCCGTGGGCGCTCGACGCGTACGTGCCGCTCGTCGCGGAGGCCGCGGCCAAGGCCTGACGGTCGCGTCGGAGCTCGGCTCCTTCCGTACCGTGCACCCATGAGCACCACCGCCACGATCCCGCGTGCCCCGGGCGCCACCCGCGCCCGGGGCTCGCGGTCGTCACTGCTGGCGGTCGGGCTGCTCGGAGCAGCGGCGCTGCTGCTGCTCGCCGTCGGGCTGAGCATCGCGGTCGGCGCCAGGCCCGTGCCGCTCGGCGACGTGTGGTCCGTGTGGCGGCACCCGGACGGGTCGTACGTGTCGACCGTCGTGCAGTCCCGCATCCCGCGGACGCAGCTCGGGGTGCTCGTGGGTGCCGCGCTCGCGGTCGCGGGCGTCGTCATCCAGGGGCTCACGCGCAACCCGCTCGGCGACCCCGGGCTGCTCGGGGTCAACGCCGGGGCGGCGGCGTCGGTCGTCGTGGTCGCGGCGGTCGCCGGCGCGGGGGCCGGGCGGTCCGTGTGGGCGGCGATCCCGGGGGCGCTGCTCGCGGCGGTCGCGGTGTACCTCGTCGGGGCGGGCGGACGACGGGCGACGCCCGTGCGGCTCGTGCTCGCGGGCGCGGCCGTCTCGGCGGTGCTCGTCGCGCTCGTCGAGGCGATCTCGCTCGCACGCCCCCAGGTGTTCGACTCCTACCGGGCGTGGGTCGTCGGCTCGCTCGCGGGCCGCCCGCCCGGGACGGTCGGCGAGATCGCGCCGTTCGTCGTCGCGGGGCTGGTCGCGTGCGTGCTGCTCGCGCGCCCGCTC
>JAEWCA010000353.1 GCA_023390875.1 Actinomycetes bacterium | reverse complement strand
GTCCCGGTCCGGGGCTCTGTCGTGTCGTGAGCGGCTGGGGTCGCCGTCAGCGCAGGACGGGTCCGCGGGCCTCCGCGCGGTGCGGCGCCGGACCGCCGCGCAGCACGACGATGTCCGCCTCGCGCAGCACCTCGGTGACGTCGCGGAACCCGCGGATGCTGCCGAGGACGCCGACCCGGACGCGCGTGCCCATCTCGTGCTGGAGCTGGTCGAGCAGCAGCGAGAGCCGGTCCGGCAGCCCGCCGGGTCCGACGTCGTCGAGCAGCACCCCGAACTCGTCCTCGCCGATCCGCGCGGGCGTGTCGCCCTCGCGCAGCGGGCGGCGCAGCCGCCGCACCAGCTCGCGGTGCAGGTCGACGCGGGCGTCGCCGTCGGGGCGGCCCTGCGTCGGCACGGTCTGCTCGTCGATCACCCGGACCACGGCGAGCGCGCAGTCGTACGTGGGCGACCGGCGGGTGCGCAGCACGGCCGTGCCGAGGCGGTCGAGGAACAGGAGCCGGTTGACGAGGCCCGTCTCGGGGTCGTGCAGCGCGTCCCGCTGCAGCGCGAGCTCGGCCTCCTTGCGCTCGGTCACGTCGACGAGCGCGCCCACGAGACGTGCGGGGCAGCCGGCGTCGTCGAGCACCGTGACCGCGCGGCAGAGCATCCAGCGGTAGTCGCCGGACGACGTGCGCACGCGGTGCTCGAGCTCGAGCGGCGTCCCGGTGCCGGCGAGCTGGGACGCGATCGAGGCGGAGACCTCGTCGCGGTCCGCGGGGTGGACGCGCTCGAGCCACTCGCCGGGCGAGTCGCCGATCACGTCGTCGTCGTACCCGAGCGTCTGCTTCCACCGCGGCGAGTAGTAGACCGTGCCGGCGGAGACGTCCCAGTCCCACGTGCCGTCGTGCGCGGCCATCGACGCGAGGGCGTAACGCTCCTCGCTCGCCCGCACGGTGTCGGCGAGGGACCGCTCGCGGGCGGCGGCCTGCTCGAGCGCGCGCCGCTGCTCGCGCAGCGAGGCGAGGAGCCGTTCCTGGTCGAGCGCGACGGCGAGGAGGGCGGCCCAGTGGTTGAACCGGTCGCGCGCGCTCGTCGCCCGTGTCTCGACCGTCCCGTCGATGGCCAGCAGGCCCCAGTCGCTGCCGCCGAACGTCACGGGCACGACGAACGTGAGCTCGTTGGAGCCGACCGTGCCGGCCCGGGTGAGGGCGGCGGGCGGGAACTGGCTCGCGGTCGTGCGCATGCCCACGAGGCGGGACAGCGTGCCGGACGTGTCGTGCACGCCGACGATCTCCATCTCGCGGTCGCCGGGACCGCGGTCGGCGCCGAGCCACAGCGCGAGGCACGCGTGCCCGCGGACCCCGCGGGGCAGCCAGCCGAGCGCGCGCGGGCTCGCGCCGTCGCCGCGCAGCAGGTCCATGTCGACCTCGTACTGGTCGACGATCGTGCGTTCGAGCTGGCCGCTGCGGGCGAGCATCGCCCGGGTGCAGCCCTTCGTCAGCGCGAGCAGCACCTCGGTGACGGTGCGGCGCAAGGGGGTCTCGTGGGCCGGGTCGGAGAGCGCTTCCACGTGCTGCTGCTCGATCGCCCGGACGCACGTCACGAGCTGTTCGAGCGCCTCCGGGTGCGGCTGCATCGCCGACGTCAGGTCGGCGAGGCGCGCGAGAGTCGGCGGGTTCGGCACCGCGCCCCGCTCGGCCGCGGCCTCGAGAGGCTCGACGACCGCGTGCCACCAGGTGTCACGCGGCGCGCTCCCCGACCGGCGGCCGGCGCCCGCGCCGAGCGGACCGACGAACGCGGACTCGGCGACGGCACGCAGGGCCTGGTGACCGGCCGCGAGGGTCGACGTCGGGGCGGCCACGCGCGTCGCCGCGGCCACGTCCGTGCAGCCGCACGACTCGCGCAGGACGAGCGACGACGGGGCGCGGTACTCGCCGCCGGGCACGTCGTCGCCGCGCATCTTCGACAGCAGCAGCGAGACGGCCGTCTCCCCCACCCGGTCGTAGTGCGCGTCGACGGTCGAGAGCCGGGGCGTCACGCGCGCGCCCGAGTCGGCGTGGTCGAACCCGATGACGGCCTGGTCCCGTGGCAGCACGAGCCCGGCGGCGCGCAGGGCCCGCTGGAACCCGACGGCGTTGCGGTCGGTCGCCGCGACCACGGCCGTGGTCGGCATCCCGGCGGCGAACATCCGGGCGGCGGCGTCGGCGCCACCCTGCTCGTGGTTGTCGGACGCCTCGTACGACCAGTGCTCGGTGGGCTCGATCCCGTGCTCGGCGAGGACCGCGCGGTAGGCCGTGTACCGCTCGCGCATGTCCCGCTGGGTGAGACAGCCGATGAACCCGATGCGGGTGTGCCCGTGGCCGAGGAGGTGCTCGACGGCCGCGCGGATGCCTCCGTCGTTGTCGGGGACGACCACCGGGTCATCGGCGGACGTCGGTTCTTCACTGACGAGCACGAGCGGGACACCCCACTGCTGGACGGCCGCGAGACGGTCCGCACGCAGCGCCTTGCCGACGACGACGAGCCCGTCGACCGCGCCGAGCGCGACCGGGGCGTCGAGGATCGACTCGTCGGGGTAGCGCTCGCGGTCGAGGCCCGCCGGGTACGTCTGGACCGCGACGACGCGGTGACCTGCGGCTCTGGCCGCCCGGGCGACTCCCGCGATGAGCGCACCGAAGTAGAAGCCGCCCACGACGGGCGACAGCACGCCGATCGTCCGTCGTGCCGTCGGTGACACCGGCCCGCGCCGCACCGTTCCCATCACAGACACCCCTCGCCCACATCGTCGGAGTCGAGATGATGCATTTGACCCGCATCGGGCGACACACTAGGTGATCGTGGTCACACCTGCATATGACTCAGCGCGTCATGGTTCATCCGGAGCGGCGGTCCCGACCCCCGCGGGGGGCGTCGCCGTCCCTGTCGCTCCGCCGACCAGGCGCCCCACCATCACCGACGTCGCCCGCGCCGCCGGTGTCTCGATCGCCGTCGTCTCGTACGCCCTCAACGGGCGGCCCGGGGTGTCGGCCGCGACGCGCGAACGCGTCCTGCGCGTCGCCGACGAGTTCGGCTGGCGGCCGAGCGCAGCGGCGCGCTCGATGCGGACCGGTCCACGGGCGGTCGGGCTCGTCGTCGACCGGGGTGCGTCCGGACCGGCGGCCCCCGCCTCGGGCGTGCTCGAGTTCGTGACGTCGCTGCAGGAGGTGCTCGCGACGCGCAACCTCGCGCTCGTGCTGCAGATCGTGGACGGGCCCGAGGCTGCCGTCGCGCTCTACGGCGAGTGGTGGGCCGAGCGCCGGTTCGACGTCATGGTCGTGACGGACGTGCTGCTCGAGGACCCGCGGATCGACGCGTTGCGCCGGCTGCGGGCGCCGGCCGTCGTGGTCGGCGGCGACGGCGAGCACGACCTCGGGTCGGTGGCGCTCGACGAGGCCGAGGCGTTCACCCGGGTGGCGCGGTACCTCCTCGAGCTGGGCCACCGCCGGGTCGCCGCGGTGACGGGGCCTGCGGCCCTCGCGCGGACCCGGACGCGGGCGGCGGCACTCGAGCGCGTGCTCGACCCGGCGGGCGGCACGCTCCTGCACGAGGCGACGGCGGGCACGGCCGAGGAGGCGGCGGTCGCGACGCGGCGGCTGCTCACGAGCGGGCGCGCACCGACGGCGATCGTGTTCGACACCGACCAGATGGCCATCGCGGCGCTCGACGTGGCGCGCCGGACCGGCCTCGCCGTGCCGTGGGACCTGTCGATCGTGGCGGGCTCGGACTCGGCGCTGTGCCGGCTCGCGACGCCGTCGATCACGACCCTCCCCTCGGGGCAGCGCGAGCTCGGCACCGCGACCGGCGAAGCCGTGCTCGCCGTGCTCGACGGCGACGTCCGGGCGCGCCGGGAGCTCCAGCTCGGTGGTCTCGCGGTGCGCGGCAGCACGGGCCCGCGGTCGCGCTGAGGACCGGCGCTGCGCGCCCGGACGGCACCGTGTGGCATCAAATGTCACGATTCGGTAAAGCGTCATGCTTAAACGATTTGCCCGATGCCGTCCGGGTGGGCCGCGTGATCAGGTGGCGGCCAGTCGCCGTGGACTCCCCCCGGGCGACTCGCGCCTGAGCAGGACGGTCTGCCGGGTGTGCCGAACGACATCCGGAGGACTACGTGTCCACACACGGCAAGAGAGCAGTCGGGCGGCGTCTGCGCGCCGCCGCGACGGCTGCGACGGCGACCGCCATGGTGGCGGTCCCGCTGACCTTCTCGGCGACCGGTGCCAGCGCCGCCGAGGCGCACGTCGACAACCCGTACGCCGGCGCCACGCAGTACGTGAACCCGACGTGGGCGGCGTCTGTTGAGAGCGCTGCCACGCGGCAGACCGACGCGTCGCTCGCGGCCAAGATGCACACGGTGGCGAAGCAGCCGACCGGTGTGTGGATGGACCGCATCAGCGCCATCACCGGCAACGCCGACGGCAAGGGCCTCAAGTTCCACCTCGACAACGCGCTGACGCAGAAGTCGGGGTCGACGCCGATCGTCGTCAACATCGTCATCTACGACCTGCCCGGTCGTGACTGCTACGCGCTGGCCTCGAACGGTGAGCTGCCCGCCACCGACGCCGGCCTCGCGCGCTACAAGACGGAGTACATCGACGCGATCGCGGCGCTGCTGTCGGACAGCAAGTACTCGGGCCTGCGCTTCGCGCTCACCATCGAGCCCGACTCGCTGCCGAACCTCGTCACGAACAGCTCGGAGGCGCTCTGCCAGCAGGCCGCGCCCTACTACCGGGCCGGCGTGAAGTACGCGCTCGACAAGTTCCACGCCATCCCGAACGCGTACAACTACATCGACATCGGCCACTCCGGCTGGCTCGGCTGGGACAGCAACGCGGGCCCGTCCGCGCAGCTGTTCGCCGAGGTCGCGAAGACGACCACCGCGGGCGTCGCCTCGGTCGACGGCTTCATCTCCGACACCGCCAACTCGACGCCGCTCAACGAGCCCTTCCTGCCCGACTCGAGCAAGCAGGTCGGCAGCGGGCAGATCCGGTCGGCCGACTTCTACGAGTGGAACCCGGACCTCGACGAGGCCGACTTCACCGCCGACATGTACTCGCGGCTCGTCGCGGCGGGCTTCCCGTCGTCGATCGGCATGCTGATCGACACCTCGCGCAACGGCTGGGGCGGACCGAACCGTCCGACCGCGGTGTCGACGAGCACGGACCTCAACACGTACGTCAACGCGTCCAAGGTCGACAAGCGCGTGCACCGCGGCGCGTGGTGCAACCCGCTCGGCGCGGGCATCGGTGAGCTGCCGCAGGCCTCGCCGTCCGGCTACTCGGCCTCGCACCTCGACGCGTTCGTCTGGATCAAGCCCCCGGGCGAGTCCGACGGTGCGTCGAGCGAGATCGCGAACGACCAGGGCAAGAGCTTCGACCGCATGTGCGACCCGACGTTCGTGTCGCCCAAGCTCAAGAACCAGCTCACCGGCGCCACGCCGAACGCCCCGCTCGCGGGTCAGTGGTTCGAGGAGCAGTTCATCACCCTGGTGAAGAACGCCTACCCGGTCATCGGCGGCAGCAACAACCAGACCGACACCACCGCGCCGTCGGCCCCCACGGGCCTCACGGCCGGCACCCCGACGTCGAGCTCGGTCTCGCTGTCGTGGACCGCGTCGACCGACAACGTCGGCGTCACCGGCTACGACGTCTACCGCGGCACGACGCTCGTCGGGTCGTCCACCACGACGAGCTACTCGGTCACCGGCCTGTCGGCCGCCACGACCTACTCGTTCACGGTCAAGGCGAAGGACGCCGCGGGCAACGTGTCGTCCGCCTCGTCGGCCGTCTCCGTGACCACCGCGAACGGCGGCACCACGGACACCACCGCGCCGTCCGTCCCGACCGGTCTCACGGCCGGCACGACGACGCAGACCTCGGTCCCGCTGTCCTGGACCGCGTCGACCGACAACACGGGCGGCTCCGGCGTCGCCGGCTACGAGGTCCTCCAGGGCTCGACGGTCGTCGGCACCACCACCTCGACGAGCTACACGGTGACCGGCCTGACCGCCGGCACGGCGTACTCGTTCTCCGTCCGGGCCAAGGACGTCGCGGGCAACGTGTCCGCCGCGTCGTCGGCCGTCTCGGCGACGACCCAGTCGGGCACCGTCACCGACACGACCGCGCCGTCGGTCCCCGCCGCCCTGGCCGCGGGCACCACGACGACGAGCAGCATCGCGCTGTCGTGGGCCGCGTCCACGGACAACTCGGGCGGCTCCGGCCTCGCCGGCTACCAGGTGTTCCAGGGCTCGACGCTCGTCGCCACGGTGACGACCACGAGCTACACCGTGACCGGCCTGTCCGCGAACACGGCGTACACGTTCACCGTCAAGGCCAAGGACAACGCGGGCAACGTGTCCGCCGCGTCCACCGCGGTGACCGCCACGACGCAGAACACCACCACGACCGGTGCCTGCAAGGTCACCTACACGGCCAACAGCTGGAACAACGGCTTCACGGCCTCCGTCAAGGTCACCAACACCGGCACGTCCGCGCTGTCGAGCTGGAACCTCGGGTTCTCGTTCGCGAACGGCCAGAAGGTGACGCAGGGCTGGAGCGCCGACTGGTCGCAGTCCGGCACGGCGGTCACGGCCAAGAACGCCGCGTGGAACGGCTCGCTGGCCGCCGGCCAGTCGGTCGACATCGGCTTCAACGGCTCGCACACGGGGACGAACAACAACCCCACCGCGTTCACGCTGAACGGTGCTCCCTGCACCGTCGGCTGATCCGCACCGCATGACGCAGCGGGGGTCCTCCGGTTCGCCGGAGGGCCCCCGCCCGTCGTCGCCCGTGCGCGGACCGTCAGGCGGTCGGGACGGCGCCGAGCGCGGCAGCGACCGCGGCGACGAGCTCGTCGACGTCCGACTCCTGGGTGTCGAACGAGCACATGAGCCGCACCTCGCCGGTCTCGAGGCGCCAGTCGTAGAAGCGCCACCGCTCGCGCAGCCGCGCGGTGACGTCGGCCGGCAGCGCGACGAACACGCCGTTCGCGTGCGTCGGCTGCGTGATGTCGGCCCCGGGGATCGCGGCGAGCCCGGCCGCGAGCCGCGCCGCCATGGCGTTCGCGTGCCGCGCGGACCGCAGCCACAGGTCGCCCTCGAACATGGCGACGAGCTGCGCCGACACGAAGCGCATCTTCGAGGCGAGCTGCATGTCCATCTTGCGCAGGTACGGCAGACCGGTCGCCGCCGCCGGGTCGAGCACCACGACGGCCTCGCCGAACAGCAGCCCGTTCTTGGTGCCGCCGAGCGACACGACGTCGACGCCCGCGTCGGTGGTGAACGCCCGCAGCGGCAGGTGGAGCGCGGCCGCCGCGTTCGCGATCCGCGCGCCGTCGAGGTGCAGCGTCAGGCCGAGGGCGTGCGCCTGGTCGGCGAGCGCGCGGACCTCGTCGGGGGTGTAGAGCGTGCCGAGCTCGGTGGCCTGCGTGATCGAGACGACGCCCGGCTGCGCGCGGTGCTCGTCGCCGAAGCCCCACGCCTGCCGCTCGACGAGCTCGGGGGTGAGCTTGCCGTCGGGCGTCGGGACCGTGAGCAGCTTGATGCCCGCGACGCGTTCGGGTGCGCCGTTCTCGTCGGTGTGGATGTGGGCGGTGTCGGCGCAGATGACGGCGCCCCACCGCGGCAGCACCGCCTGGAGGGACAGCACGTTGGCGCCGGTGCCGTTGAACACGGGGTACGCGGTCGCCTGCGGACCGAAGTGGTCGGCCACGACCTCCTGCAGGCGTGCCGTGTAGACGTCCTCGCCGTAGGCGATCTGGTGGCCGCCGTTGGCCTCGGCGATCGCGGCGAGGATCTCGGGGTGGACGCCCGCGTAGTTGTCGGACGCGAAGTCGCGGTGGTCGGCGTCGTGCAGTCGGGTCACGGGGACAGTCTCTCCCGGCTCCGCCGGATCTGGCGCAGCGGCGTGCGCGGGGATGATGCGCGATGATCCGACCGACGAGAAGGAGGAACGGTGGCGGTGGAGCACGACGCGGACCCGACGGACGACCGGCACGAGACGTTCACGGAGCGGATGGACCGCAACTGGGACGAGCTCATGCAGGAGCTGCGCGTGACGCAGACCGGCGCGCAGATCCTCACGGGGTTCCTGCTGACGCTGCCGTTCCAGCAACGGTTCGCCGACCTCGACCACTACCAGGTGACGCTGTACCTGGTGCTGGTCATCCTGGCCGCCGTCGCCACCGCGCTCATCGTCGCGCCCGTGAGCCTGCACCGCGTGCTGTTCCGCCGCCGCATGAAGGCCCAGCTGGTCGGCGCCGCCAACGGGTTCGCGCGGGCCGGTCTGCTGATCCTCGCGCTCGTGCTCGCGGGCGGTCCCATGCTGCTGTTCGACATCGTCGTGTCGCGGACGGCGGGGTGGGTCGTGGGCGGGGCGGTCCTCGTGATGCTCGTCGCGTGCTGGTGGGTGCTCCCCCGCGTCATCGCCGCCCGGGCGAAGGGCTGAGTCAGCCGGCCGCCCGGCACGTCGCGCACGTGCCGACGAGCTCGATCGTGTGGTCGACGTCGTCGAACCCGTGCGCCGCGGCGACCTGGCCGGCCCAGGCCTCGGCCTGCCCGGCGTCGATCTCGACGGTCCGGCCGCAGGACCGGCACACGAGGTGGTGGTGGTGGCTGCGCTGCGCGCACCGGCGGTAGACGGACTCGCCGTCCGCGGTGCGCAGGGCGTCCACCTCCCCCGTCTCGGCGAGGCTCTGCACCGCCCGGTAGACGGTCGCGAGCCCGACGCTCGACCCGCGCGACCGGAGCATCTCGTGCAGCTGCTGCGCGCTGCGGAACTCGGAGACGTCGTCCAGGAGGTCGAGGATCTCGGCGCGCTGCCGCGTCTGCCGCACCACCATCGCTGCGCCACCTTCCTGAGAGTCGTTCGCATCATAGTCGAGCCCGCAGACGGCGACGGGGCCGGGGGGCCCGCCCCCGGGGGGGGGGGGCCCGCCCGGG
>JAEWCA010000349.1 GCA_023390875.1 Actinomycetes bacterium | reverse complement strand
CCCCGGAACCGAGCGTCCGACGTCGGCCGCCGCCCTCCGGCCGGGTACGCGCGCCCGGCCCCGACCCCGCCCCCGGCGGGAGAACGAGGACGACCCATGAGAAGGAACGTCAGGCACGCCGTCGTGGCAGCCGCCACGCTGGCGCTCGTCGCACCGCTCGGCCTCGCGCTCGTCGCGCAGGGTGCCGCAGCGGCACCACCGAACCTCGCAGCCGGCAAGCCGGCCACCGCAAGCAGCACCACCGACGTCTACGGCGCCGCCAACGTCACCGACGGCAACCAGTCCACGTACTGGGAGTCCGCGAACAACCAGTTCCCGCAGTGGGTGCAGGTCGACCTCGGCGCCGCCGCCACGGTCACCGACCTCACGCTCAAGCTGCCGACCGGCGCCTGGGGCAAGCGCACCGAGACCCTCACGGTGCAGGGCTCGACCGACGGCTCGACGTTCACGACCCTCAAGTCCCAGGCCGGCTACACGTTCGACCCGGCGTCGGCGAACACCGTCGACGTCGACGTCACCGACACCTCCGTGCGGTACGTCCGCCTGAGCATCACCGCGAACACCGGCTGGCCCGCCGGGCAGCTGTCCGAGCTCGAGGTCCACGGCACCGCCGGCCCGACCCCCACACCGACCACCCCGACGCCGACCCCGACCACGCCGACCGGCAAGAATCTCGCGCTGAGCAGGCCGATCGTCGCGTCCTCGACCGAGTGGACGTACGTCGCCGGCAACGCGGTCGACGGCTCGACGAGCACGTACTGGGAGGGCGCCGGCGGTCAGTACCCGAGCACCCTCACCGTGAGCCTCGCGTCCGCGAGCCAGCTCTCCGGCGTCGTCGTCAAGCTCAACCCCGACGCGGCGTGGAGCAACCGGACGCAGACGTTCGAGGTGCAGGGCCGCACCGGCACCGGCGCGTTCACGACGTTGGCCGCGTCGGCGGCGAGGGCGTTCAGCCCGTCGAGCGGCAACACCGTGACGGTCCCCGTGACCGGCACCGCGACCGACGTGCGGCTGGTGTTCACCGGCAACACGGGCGCGGGCAACGGCCAGGTCGCCGAGCTGCAGGTGCTCGGCACGCCGGCCCCGAACCCCGACCTCACGGTCACGGGCGTCACGTCCTCCCCCGCGAGCCCGACCGAGTCGACCGCCGTCACGCTCAGCGCGACGGTGAAGAACGTCGGCACCGTCGCGTCGGCGGCCACGAGCGTGACGTTCCAGGTCGACGGCCAGGACGCCGCCACCGCGTCCGTCGGCGCGATCGCGGCCGGCGCGACCGCCACGGTCACCGCGTCGATCGGCGCACGTGCCGCCGGCTCGTACACGGTCGGTGCCACGGCCGACCCCGCGAACACGGTCGTCGAGCAGGACGAGACGAACAACGCGTTCACGAGCCAGACGAAGCTCGTCGTCGCGCCGGTCGCCAGCTCGGACCTGGTGCCCGTCGTCAGCTGGAACCCCAGCACGCCCGCGTCGGGCGCGGTCGTCACGTTCACGGGCGCGGTCGCGAACAACGGCAACGTCGCGACGTCGTCCGCCGCGCACGGCCTCACGGTGACCATCAAGGACTCGGCCACCGGGACCGTCGTCAAGACGCTCACCGGGTCCGTCAGCGGCGCGATCGCCGCGGGGGCGACCAGCGCGACCGTCACGCTCGGCACGTGGACCGCGGGCAACGGCACGTACGACGTGTCCAGCGCGGTCGCCGCCGACTCCACCGAGGTGCCGGGCAAGCAGGGCAACAACGTCGTCACCGGCGGCATCTTCGTCGGGCGCGGCGCCCACCTGCCGTTCGACATGTACGAGGCGGAGGACGGACGCACGGGCGGCGGCGCGACGCTGATCGGGCCGAACCGCACGGTCGGCGACCTCGCCGGCGAGGCGTCGGGCCGCCGCGCCGCCACCCTCGGCAGCACGGGCGCCTACGTCGAGTGGACGACGAAGAACCCGACGAACACGCTGGTCACGCGCTTCTCCATCCCGGACAGCGCGGGCGGCACGGGCCTCGACGGCAGCGTCGACGTGTTCGTCAACGGCACGTTCCTCAAGCGTCTCGACCTCACGTCGCGGTTCGCGTGGCTGTACGGCAACGAGACCAACCCGGGCAACCAGCCGGGCGCCGGCGGGCCACGGCACATCTACGACGAGGCGAACATGCTGCTCGGCACCACCGTGCCGGCGGGCGCGACCATCCGCCTGCAGCGCACCGCGAGCAACCCCCAGCCGGTGACGATCGACTTCATCAACACCGAGCTCGCCACCGCCAACCCGAACCCGAACCCCGCCCAGTACGTGCAGCCCACCGGCTTCACGCACCAGGCCGTCCAGGACGCGCTCGACAAGGCGCGCATGGACACCACGGGCGCGATCAAGGGCGTCTACCTGCCCGCCGGCGACTACAGCACCGCGAGCAAGTTCCAGGTGTACGGCAAGGCCGTCGACATCGTCGGCGCGGGTCCGTGGTTCACGCGGTTCTACGCGCCGAGCACCCAGGAGAACACCGACGTCGGGTTCCGGTCCGAGGCGTCGGCGAACGGCTCGAAGTTCCGCGGGTTCGCGTACTTCGGCAACTACACGTCGCGCATCGACGGCCCCGGCAAGGTCCTGGACTTCACCAACGTCGCGAACATGACGGTCGACGACCTGTGGGTCGAGCACATGATCTGCATGTTCTGGGCGTCGAACATGGACTCGTCGTCGATCACGAACTCGCGGATCCGGAACACGTTCGCCGACGGCATCAACATGACCAACGGGTCGGCGAACAACCGTGTCGCCAACATCGAGGCGCGCGGCACCGGCGACGACTCGTTCGCGCTGTTCGCGGCCACCGACGCGGGCGGCACGGGCCAGACCGGCAACGTCTACGAGAACCTGACGTCGCTGGTCACGTGGCGGGCCGCGGGCCTGGCGGTCTACGGCGGGTACGGGAACACGTTCCGCAACATCTACATCGCGGACACGCTCGTGTACTCCGGCATCACGATCAGCTCGCTCGACTTCGGGTACCCGATGGACGAGTTCGGCTCGGGCGCACCGACGTCGTTCTCGAACATCTCGATCGTGCGGGCCGGCGGGCACTTCTGGGGCAACCAGACGTTCCCCGCGATCTGGGTGTTCTCGGCGTCGAAGAAGTTCCAGGGGATCCGGGTGAGCGACGTCGACATCGTCGACCCGACCTACTCCGGGATCATGTTCCAGACGAACTACGTGGGCGGTCAGCCGCAGAACCCCATCACCGACACGACGTTCACGAACGTGTCGATCAGCGGCGCCCGCAAGAGCGGCGACGCGTGGGACGCGAAGTCCGGGTTCGGCATCTGGGTCAACGAGATGCCGGAACCCGGTCAGGGTCCGGCCGTGGGCTCGGCGACGTTCACCAACCTGCGCCTGAGCAACAACGCGCAGGACATCAAGAACACGACGACGACGTTCACGATCAACCGGAACTGACGCCGATCGGGTGAGTCGCCCGGGGCGGGGCCCCCTGCGCCCGCCCGGG
>JAEWCA010000331.1 GCA_023390875.1 Actinomycetes bacterium | reverse complement strand
GTCGGCAGCGTCTGATGTGAATAAGACACAGCGACCGCCCTCGCGAGGTGAGGAACCGAGTCACCAACCGGAGTCCTTGCGCAGGTTGCCCGCGCAGCTCGCGTACGTGTGGTAGCAGAACTTCACGTACGTGTAGTCCGCCATCGACGGCACCCGGCCCTTGAACGCGTTCACGACCATGCCGAACTCGGTGCCGTGCGACGTGCCCGAGAAGATGGCGCCCTGGTCGTACCTGACGCCCATCTCCGTCCCGTTCGGGGCGGGCGAGACCTCGGTGCAGTCCTGGATCGGGACCGTCACGCTGAAGCCGGACGACGAGAAGCCGATGGAACCGCTCGAGGTGCACAGCTTCTGCCCGGCCCGCGGCCAGTAGTCGGCCAGTGACGCGACGGCCGTCGAGCCGGCCCACGGGCGCGACCGCAGATCGATCAGGGTCGGGGTGTACCCGCCGGTTGCCGTCGCCGTCGCCCAGCGGCCGTAGTAGAACTGGTCGCGGGTCGAGGTGCTCTGCGCGATCTTGTACTTCTGCCAGCAGTTCGTCGCGGTGCCACCGGTGGTCGTGGTCGAGACGCAGTTGCCGCCGAGGTAGGTCCCGCCGGAGTACGAGGACGGGGCGCCGAGCCCGGCGCCGGTCCCCAGGTCCGCGACCGCAGACCCGCGGGCCTCGGGCGCCTGGTGCGACGTGACCCGGACCGCCTGGTCGACGCCGGCGTCCGTCGGCGCGTCGACCGCCGCGGTCTCGATCGTGACGTCGTCGAGCGCGATCGCCGCGTCCCACACCACGGTCGCGTCGTCGACGACCGCGGACTTGGTGGTGGTCAGGTCGACGAGCCGCCCGAGCCGCGCCTGCTCGGCGACGTAGCGCCGGGCGGCAGCCTCCCGGGTGCCCCTCGTCGCCGCCGACGTCGACAGCGCCGCCAGCCGGGAGCCCGAGACCACCGTCACGTCAGAGCCGGGGTCCGCGCTCGGGGCTGCTGCGGTGGCGGAGGTGGCACCGAGCATGACCACGGCGGTCGCGCACGCAACGCCACCCACCCATCGTCTGATGTTGGGCATGCAAAAGCTCCTTCGGTCGTCACTGGTGTTGACGGACCCGCAGCTAAGGGGCGGCGGGAAGAAGGTCAGCGCTGCACCTGGTCAGCCAGGTCGACGATCCAGGCCGGGACCGCGCCGCTGGGCAGCGGGACGTCCTTCCAGAACGCCAGGACAGCCTCACGCTGGCCGGCGTCCAAGGTCTCGTCGGTCTCCTTGAGCGCGTCCTGCTCGATCACTGCCACGTCTGTCACCCGGGCGCCGTCCGCCTCGGTGCGCACGATCGTGGCTGCCGGTGACTGGCACGCGGTCTGGGTGCTCGGCGCCCGACCGCACACGACGACCTGAAGGTCGGCCTCCTGGAATCGCAGCTCCGTGCCGTCGCCGTTGGCGACGACGAACTGGAACGTCGTCAGGTGCGGCGGCTCGAACGCGGGTGCGGGGAGCGCCAGTGCTGAGTCGAGGACCGACGCCGCGCTGCGCGCGTTCAGCACGTCCAGCGACGTGGGGTCGTCATGGTCGCTGCGCTGGTCGGCGACGAGCAGCGCCACGGCCGCTGCCAAGCCGAGCCCGAGGACGACGGACACCGTCGCGACCGCTGCGGCGCCCCGCGCCGAGTCCTGAGGCGTCACCGTTCCCCTTTGACCGATCCGTCGGTGTAGTCCCGAGAACGTAGGGCACCGGCGACGCCGGCATTCCCCGTTCGGCCTCCCCGTTCGGGTGAACGGCACGTGGCACCCCACCCAGCCCCTGGGCATGGTGTACCTGTCGACCACCGGCACCCCCGTCGGCCGCTTCCAGTTCCTCGTCGACCCCACCTGCGGCAAGGTTGGGGGGTTCGAGTCCCTTCGGGCGCACATCAGCCCCTCATCAGGCACTGCGCCTGGTGAGGGGCTTCGTGCATGCCCGGGCCCGTCCGCGTCGCGCGGTCAGCCGGTGGTCGTGGCGTCGTCCAGGGTGCGCTGGATCTGGTGGGCCCGCAGCGCGTCGGGCGGTGGGCTGACGCCGGGCCCGCCGCCGTCGAGCCAGCCGGCGAGCTCGGCGGTGAGGGTGTCGCCGGCCAGGCGCTCGAACCACGCCGGCCTTCCGCCGAGCCTCCTGCCCGTCGGGGTGGGGCGCGCCACGACGACGTCGCCCCGCTCGCACTCGTCGAGGCACTCCGACAGGGTCAGGTCGGCGACACCGCTGTCCGCCAACGCCCGCAGCCGGGCGAGCTGACCGCCCGGATAGGCGTCGCGCGCCCCGAGCATCTCGCCGACGCAGAGGCTGCACGCGGTGAGGCCGGGTCGGGGTCCTCGCATGTGCCAAGGATACCCCCGGGGGGTATGTGTCATGACGCGGGCTGCCGGTGCGGTCGAGCCACGTGCTGCTCGCGGCGCCGGTGCTGGACCGCCAGCAGCAGCCGATGCGCCGCGATGAGCGCCACCGCCCACGCGGCGCCGGCGGTCCAGCCCGCGACGACGTCCGTGAGCCAGTGGTGGCCGAGGTACACCCGGCTGAGGCCCATGAGCACGGCGTAGACCCCGAGCCCCACGACGACGACGCGCCGCACCACCCGTCCCTTGACGTGCAGCAGCACGAGGTAGGCCAGGACGACCGCGACCACGGTCGAGTTGAGAGTGTGTCCGCTGGGGAACGACGGGGAGGTCTCGAGCGGCGGCACCGCGAGCGACTGCGGCGGCCGGGCCCGCGCCGTCAGGCCCTTCCCGGCGACGGTCATGGCCAACGACCCGGCGGTGGCGAGCACCATGGCGGCGACGGGCGTCCAGCTGTGCCACCGCCAGGCCAGCAGCGCCGTGACGACCGCGAGGACGACGGGCAGCACGACCGGACCGCCGACGTGCGTGAACGCGGTGACCGACGTGTCCAGCGCGGCGGTCCGGTGCGCGACCATCCAGTCGAGCACCGGCCGGTCCAGCTGGGACAGCCCGTCACGTTCCTTGACCGAGTCGTAGGTGCCGACCAGGGCGGCCACCAGGGCGCAGAGCAACGCGCCGGCGACGACGGCCGCGACGAGGCTGATCCCCCCGGCGGTCGGGGTCGGCGGCGCCTGCCCGTGCTCGACCTCGGCGGTCGGGGCGGGGTGCGTCTCGGCGTCGTGCCTCGCGCTGCTCACGACGTCCAGGACCGGTCCCTCCTTCGGTGGCCGGGCTCGTCGCCCGGACCGCGCGCTGAGGTTCGACCATGCGTCAGGTCGGACGTCCGCGCTCGTCGAGCGCCGTGGCCCTACGCTTCGGCCCACGGCACCGGACGGTCGTCAGCGAGCCGTGACACGCAGCGTCGCCCGCTCTCCACCGAAGGACCCCGATGACCCTCCCCGCCGAGCCCGGGCCGCAGCCGGCCCACGATCCCGCCGTCCCGGCCCAGCCGTACCCGCCGTACCAGCCGCAGCACCACCTGCCGATGCCGCCGGACAAGAACCTCGGCTGGGTGATCGCCGGGGTGCTCGTGTTCTGGCCGGTGGCGATCCCGGCGCTCCTGGCCGTGTCCAAGGTCTCCGACCTGTGGTTCACGGGTCGCCACCAGGAGGCGTTCCAGGCCGCGGCCGACGCGAAGCGGTGGGGCAGGATCGCCGTCATCGTCGGCGCCTGCTACTTCGGCCTGATGACGCTCGGGTACGTCGCGTTCATCCTGTTCGCGGTCGTGCTCGCCAGCCAGGCGGCGACCGTCTAGGGACGCGGCAGCGTCGGGACGACGGCCGCGCGGACCTCCCGACCGCGGCCGTCGTCGTGCGCGTTGCCACGCGACGCGCCGGCCCCGCACGATGGGACGGCGTCCGCATCGCAAGCCGGCCCGACGGAGGGCTGCCCGTGCTCCCGGTGATCGAGCTCGTGCTCGGTGTCGCGCTGCTCGTGTACAGCGCGGAGAAGCTCGTCGGCCACCTCGTCGGGATCGCGAGCCGGTGGGCGGTGTCGCTGTTCCTCGTCGCCGTGGTGTTCACCGGGATCGAGCTCGACGACCTCGCGTACGGGGTCGTCGTGAACGTCGCCGGCATGCCGCAGGTCGCCCTGGGGTCCGTGATCGGCACGTCGGTCGCGATGACGGGCATCGTGCTGGCGCTCGCGGCACTGCTCGCACCGAGCCGGGTCGACGTGCCCCGGGACTACCTCGTGCTGTTCGTCGCGGCGCCCGTCGTGCTGCTCCTCGTGGCCGTGACCGGCGTGCTGACGCGCGGCGTCGGGGCGGCGCTCGTGGTGCTGTTCCTCGCGTTCGTCGGGTGGGTCGGGGTGCGGGAGCACGCGTCGCGACGGCCGGTGTTCCGCAGCTCGGAGCTCTACGAGGAGCTCGAGCGGGTCGGCGGCGGGTCCCGGGACGGTCGCGCCCCGGAGCGGCCGGAACCGCCGAGCGGGCGGTTCACCCTGCCCGGCGACCTGCGCGTCGACCAGGGGATCCTGCGGGCCGGACGCCGCTCCACCGTCTCCGGTGCGGCGCTCGCCGTCGTCTCGCTCGTCGGGCTCGCCGTCGGGTCCGTCGTCGCGGGTCGTGGCACGGGCGGGGTGCTGGAGACGTTCGGGCTGGACGGGACCGTGTTCGGCGTGACGCTCGTGACGCTCGCGCTGTCGCTCGAGGACGTGCTCCTCACCGTCGAGCCGGCCCGCCGGGGCGTGCCGGAGATCGGCGTCGCCAACGTCGTCGGCAGCGTCGTGTTCTCGGTGACGGGCAAGCTCGGCATCGTCCTGCTCGCGGGCGGTGCCATCACCGTCGACCGCTCGGTGCTCGTCTGGCACCTGCCCGTGCTCCTGGTGATGACGGCGCTCGCGGCGGCGCTCCTCGCGACCGGGCGGCTGCGCCGCCGGCACGGCGGGCTGCTGCTGGGGCTGTACGTCGTCTACGTCGTCGTGAGCCTGGCGGCGTTCGGCGGCGTCCCGCTCGACGCGGACTGACCCCGCCCGCGGTCCGCCGCTCAGGTCCGTATCGCGGAAGGTAGAGTCGCCGAGCCGGCCGGCTCCAGCGTGCGCACCACCTGGGCGCTGCCGGGGACCACTCTCGCCGGACCGTGCAAGGAGACCACCGATGGCCCCCGAACCCGTCACGCCCCTGTCGTCGCTGCTCCTGGACCGGCGCGAGCACATCGCCGCCGCGTGGATCGAGAACGCCGCCGCGGAGCTGCGCGGCCGCATCACCCGGTCCGAGCTGGAGCGCGAGCAGGTCGACGTCTTCGACACCCTCGTCGCGGGCCTGGCCGCGGGCGGGCAGTCCCTCGCCGACCCCGCCTTCGAGGGCCTCCGGGGCCTGCTGAACAACCTCTCGGCGACGCGCGCCCGGCAGGGTTTCTCGCCGCGCGAGACGGCCGTCTCGGTGTTCGCGCTGAAGGAGGGGCTGTACGCGCTCCTCGCGGACGCCGACGCGCCCGTCGCGCCGACGGACCTGCTGACGCTGCTCCGGCTCGTCGACGACCTGGGCCTGTTCACGTTCGAGAGCTTCGCGACGGCCCGCGAGTCGATCATCGCGGAGCAGGCCGAGCAGCTGCTCGAGCTGTCGACGCCGGTCGTCAAGCTGTGGGAGGGCGTCGTCGCGGTGCCGCTGGTCGGCACGCTCGACTCCGCCCGCACGCAGGTCGTCATGGAGAAGCTGCTGCAGACGCTCGTCGACACGGGCAGCGAGCACGCGATCATCGACATCACCGGTGTGCCGGCCGTCGACACGCAGGTCGCGCAGCACCTGCTGAAGACGGTCGTGGCGGCCCGGCTGATGGGCGCCGAGTGCACGATCAGCGGCATCCGCCCGCAGATCGCGCAGACGATCGTCGCGCTCGGCATCGAGTTCGGCGACATCCGCACGAAGGCGACCCTCGCGGACGCGCTCGTCGCGGCGCTGCGCGCCGGCAAGGGCCGCGGGGCGGACACGTCGGCCCTGACGGGCGCCTGATGGAGAGCGTGCCGATCCTCAAGATCGGCTCGACGCTGCTGGTGTCGATCCAGGTCGACCTGCAGGACCACACCGCGCTCCAGCTGCAGGAGGACCTCGCCGACCGGATCACGTCGACCGGTGCGCGCGGTGTCCTCATCGACATCTCCGGGCTCGAGATCGTCGACAGCTTCATCGGGCGGATGCTCGCGTCGATCGCGTCGATCTCCCGCGTGCTGGACGCGACGACCGTCGTGGTCGGGATGCGCCCGGCGGTCGCGATCACGATGGTCGAGCTCGGGCTGTCGCTCGGCGGGGTGCGCACGGCGCTCGACGTGGAGAAGGGCCTGCGGCTGCTCGACGTCCAGGACGACGACGCCGAGCAGCTGCTCCTCGGGCCGGACGGGACCGGGGCTGAGTGAGCGGCCAACAGGTCGGTGAGCCGGAGTCGGTGCCCATCGCGGTCGACGCGGACGTCGTCCGGGTCCGGCAGGCCGTGCGCGCGCTGGCGCAGACCGCACGCCTCTCGCTCGTCGACCAGACCAAGTTCGTGACCGCCGCGAGCGAGCTGGCCCGCAACACGCTCGTCTACGGGGGCGGCGGCGAGGCCGTGCTGACGCTCGTGAGCGACGCGCGCCGCACGGGCGTGCGGGTCCGGTTCTCCGACGACGGCCCGGGCATCGGCGACCTCGACCTGGCCATGACCGACGGGTACACGAGCGGCAACGGGCTGGGCCTCGGCCTGTCGGGTGCCCGCCGGCTCGTGGAGACGTTCACGATCGACACCGCGCCCGGGGCGGGCACGCGCATCGAGATCACGTCGTGGTCACGATGACGGGCACGGACGTCTCCGACGAGGTCGAGGACGTCGAGTGGCTCGCGGTCGACCACATGAGCGCCGCCGGCGCGGTGCGGCGGTCGGCGACGGGTCTGGCCCACCGGCTCGGGTTCGACGAGGAGCGGACGGCCGGCGTCGCGATCGTCGCGACCGAGCTCGCGACGAACCAGGTGAAGCACGCCGGGTCGGGCAGCGTGCTGCTGCGGGCCAGGCGCGGCGGGGACGACGCGACTCTCGAGCTCGTGGCCGTGGACCGCGGTCCCGGCATCGCCGACGTCGACCACGCGCTGCGTGACGGCAACTCGACGACCGGGACCCTGGGCATCGGCATGGGCTCGTTCGTGCGGCTCGCCTCGTCGTGGGACCTGTGGACCCGCCCGGG
>JAEWCA010000118.1 GCA_023390875.1 Actinomycetes bacterium | reverse complement strand
GGGGCGGGGGGGCTCGGCCCCCGCGCCCGGGCCCCCCCGCCCCCCGCGCCCCGGAGGTCGAAGTCCGCCCCTGCGCGGGGGTGCGTGAGTACGGTGGGTCCGCACGGTGAGGAACCGGAGAGGGGCGCGCATGGCGGGCAAGGCGCAGATCGTGGACCAGCTGGTCGCCGGTGGCGCGACGCGCGCACAGGCGGCCGCGGCCGTCGACGCCGTGCTCGACGCGATCACCGCCTCCCTCGCCGCGGGCGAGCGGGTGACGTTGACAGGTTTCGGCACGTTCGAGCCGACGGGCCGGTCCGCGCGGACCGCCCGCAACCCGAGGACGGGCGACTCGGCCGAGGTGGCGGCCACGACGGTCGCCCGCTTCCGGCCCGGCACCGCGCTGCGCACGGCCGTCGCGACGGGCTCGGCCGGTGGCGCCGTCGTGCGCCCTGCGCTCGGGTCTCTGACGGCGGGTGGCGGTGGGTCCGGCGGTGCGTCGGACGCCACCGGGACGTCGCCCGGAAAGGCCGAGGGCAAGGGCAGGAGCACGGGCAAGGGCCAGGCGAACGGCAAGGAGCGCGACGACCCTGAGGGCGGGAAGCACGGGCCGGCCGCGACGGGCGAGCCGCCGGCGGGTGCGGCCTCGGTCGTGACCAGGTCGGCGGGCGAGGCCGGGAAGGCCTCCAAGGCCGAGAAAGCCGGCAAGGCCGAGAAGGCAGACAAGGGCGGCAAGGCCGGCAAGAAGGCGTCGGCTGCAGCGGCCCAGGGCGAGCGCGCCGGCGGCGCGGCGGTCGCCCAGCCGACCACGACCGGCAAGGCCGGAGGCAAGACCGGCAAGGCCGGAGGCAAGGGCGGCGCCAAGGCCGAGGACGCCCGCCGGGACAAGACCCAAGGCAAGGCCAAGGGCAAGGGCAAGAAGGACGTGGCCGCAGCGAAGTCGGGCAAGAAGCGGGCCAAGAAGTAGGGCGACGAGCGCCCTTTCCGGAGATGTGAAGGTTTCGCGGGACGACGGCGTGCCGAGCGGGCCGCGGTCAGGAGCACACCTGTGCGTGGGAGACGATGAGTCCATGAGCGACCTGCTGTACGTCAACGGTGGCAACCCCCTGTCGGGGGAGATCACCGTCCGCGGAGCCAAGAACTTCGTCTCGAAGGCCATGGTGGCCGCGCTGCTGGGCGAGACGCCGAGCGTGCTGCGCAACGTCCCCCAGATCCGCGACGTCGGCGTGGTGACGGGTCTGCTCGAGCTGCACGGCGTCCGGGTCGACGCGGACGCCGACGCGGGCGTGCTGCACCTCGACCCGACGGACGTCGAGTCGGCGCACGTCGCGGACATCGACGCGCACGCCGGGTCGAGCCGCATCCCGATCCTGTTCTGCGGCCCGCTGCTGCACCGGCTCGGCGAGGCGTTCATCCCCGACCTGGGCGGCTGCCGCATCGGCGACCGGCCCATCAACTACCACCTCGACATCCTGCGGCAGTTCGGCGCGGTCGTGGAGAAGCAGGACAGCGGCATCCACATCCGTGCGCCGCGGCGGCTGCAGGGCACCAAGATCGCCCTGCCGTACCCGAGCGTCGGCGCGACGGAGCAGCTGCTGCTCACGGCCGTGCGCGCGGAGGGCATCACCGAGCTCGCCGGGGCCGCGATCGAGCCCGAGATCATGGACCTCATCAACGTCCTGCAGAAGATGGGCGCGATCATCTCGGTCGACACCGACCGCGTGATCCGCATCGAGGGCGTCGACCGTCTCGTCGGGTTCCAGCACACGGCGCTCGCGGA
The DNA here is from genome assembly GCA_023390875.1 of Actinomycetes bacterium. Lineage (GTDB taxonomy): Bacteria > Actinomycetota > Actinomycetes > Actinomycetales > Cellulomonadaceae > Cellulomonas. Next base: position 5,353 of record JAEWCA010000118.1, on the reverse strand, counting down.
CCGGATCGAGGCGGCGTCGTGGGCGTCGGCCGCGCTGGCGACGGGCGGCGACGTGTACGTGCGCGGCGCGACGCAGCCCGAGATGACGACGTTCCTCAACACGTTCCGCAAGGTCGGCGGCGAGTTCGCGGTGGACGACGACGGCATCCGCTTCTACCACCCGGGTGGCGACCTGCGGTCGATCCAGCTCGAGACGGACGTCCACCCCGGGTTCATGACGGACTGGCAGCAGCCGCTCGTGGTCGCCCTGACGCAGGCGAAGGGCCTGTCGATCGTGCACGAGACGGTGTACGAGAACCGGTTCGGGTTCGTCGACGCGCTCGTGGGCATGGGCGCGACGATCCAGGTCTACAAGGAGTGCCTCGGTGGCCGGCCGTGCCGGTTCGGGCAGCGCAACTTCTACCACTCGGCGGTCATCAGCGGCCCGACGCCGCTCGCGGCGGCGGACATCGAGGTGCCGGACCTGCGGGGCGGCTTCAGCCACCTCATCGCGGCGCTCACGGCGAAGGGCACGTCGGCGGTGCGGGGCATCAGCCTCATCGACCGGGGGTACGAGCGCTTCGCGGAGAAGCTCGAGGCGCTCGGCGCCGAGTTCAGCCGCGACTGATCCCGGTAGCATCGGCTCTCGTGCAACCGCCGGCCCGTTCCAACCGCGCGTACCGCGTGGTCGCCCACATCCTTCGTCCGCCGCTGCGCGCGGTCACGCGCCGTGACTGGCGGGGCGTCGAGAACCTGCCCACGGACCGCGGCTTCATCGCGGCCAGCAACCACATGACGAACGTCGACCCGCTGACGTTCGCGCACTTCCTGTGGGACAACGGGTTCGCGCCGAAGATCCTCGCGAAGGCGTCGCTGTTCAAGGTCCCGGTGGTGCGCGGCGTGCTCACGTCGACGGGCCAGATCCCGGTGCACCGGAACACGTCGGCGGCCGGTGAGTCGCTCGACGCCGCCGTCGCGGCCGTCGAGGCGGGGGAGTGCGTCGCGGTGTTCCCGGAGGGCACGCTGACGCGCGAGCCGGACCTGTGGCCGATGACGGGCAAGACGGGGATCGCCCGTCTCGCGCTCGCGACCCGGGCGCCTGTCATCCCGATCGCCCAGTGGGGCCCGCAGAACCTGCTCGGGCGGTACAAGAAGCTGCTCAAGCCGTTCCCGCGCAAGCTCGTCACGATCGTCGCCGGGCCGCCCGTCAACCTCGACGACCTGTACGACCGGCCGCGCGACACCGCGACGCTGCGTGAGGCGACGGACCGCGTCATGGACGCCATCACGGTGCTGCTCGAGGACATCCGCGGCGAGAGCGCGCCCGCGGTCCGTTACGACATGCGCAAGGCCAAGGCCGCCGGCGAGAAGCCCGTGGGGGGCGACCACGCGACGAGGCCGGAGCTGTGACGGCGGACGTCATGCCGCCCGACGACGGGTCCCGTCACACGTTGCGCGCCGCGGTGCTCGGCGCGGGCAGCTGGGGCACCACGTTCGCCGCCGTCATGGCCGACGCGGGCTGCGACGTCACGGTGTGGGGGCGCGACGAGAAGACGTGCCGCCAGATCACCGAGGACCACCGCAACGAGGCGTACCTGCCGGGCATCGAGCTGCCCGCACGCGTGACCGCGACCACGGACGTGCGCGCGGCGCTCGCCGGGGCGGACATCGTCGCCGTGGCCGTCCCGTCGCAGGTCGCCCGGCTCACGCTCGAGCCGCTGCGGGACGCGATCGGGCCGCAGACGGTCGCGGTCTCGCTCATGAAGGGCGTCGAACTGTCGACGGACCGCCGGATGAGCGAGGTCGTCGCCGAGGCGCTCGCGATCCCGGAGGACCGGGTGGCGGTCGTGTCGGGGCCGAACCTGGCCCGCGAGATCGCCCGCCGCCAGCCCACGGCCACGGTGATCGCCTCGACGAGCGACGCGACGTCGCAGCTCGTCGCGCGCGCGTGCGCGTCGTCGTACTTCCGCCCGTACACGAACCGTGACGTCGTGGGTGTCGAGCTGTGCGGCGCCGTGAAGAACGTCATCGCGCTGGCGGTCGGCATCTCGCAGGGGCGCGGGCTCGGCTACAACACCATGGCGACCGTCATCACGCGCGGCCTCGTCGAGATCACCCGGCTCGGGCTCGCGCTCGGCGCCGACGCGGACACGTTCCCCGGGCTCGCCGGCATGGGCGACCTCATGGCGACGTGCGCGTCCCCGGACTCGCGCAACCACACGCTCGGCGGACACATCGGCCGCGGCATGTCGCTCGACGAGGCGATCGCCGCGACCGGCGGGACCGCCGAGGGCGTGAAGTCGTGCCGGTCGGTGCTCGAGCTCGCGACGTCGCTCGGCGTCGAGATGCCGATCACGCACGCGGTCGTCCGGGTGCTCCACGAGGGGCTGCCCGTCGACCAGCTCGCGCCGCTGCTGCTCGCCCGGCCCCACAAGGCCGAGGGCGCCTGAGCCGTCGCGGCGTCAGACCACGCTGACGGACCGCAGCGCCTGGTCGAGGTCCGCCCACAGGTCCTCGACGTCCTCGACGCCGACGGACAGCCGCAGCAGGTCCTCGGGCACGGTCGCCGACTCGAGGGGGAAGCGACGGCGCCGCTCGAGGCTCGACTCGACGCCGCCGAGACTCGTCGCCGGCATCCACAGCTCGAGGGCCGCGACGACCGCGTCGGCCGCCGCGACGCCGCCGACGGGCCGGACGCCGATGATCGAACCGAAGCCGTCCATCAGCCGGGCCGCCCGCTCGTGGCCGGGGTCGCTCGGCAGGCTCGGGTGCCGGACCTCCGCGACGGCCGGGTGGTCGGCGAGCCGGCGCGCGAGCTCGGCGGCGTTCGCCTGGGACCGCTCGACCCGCAGCGCGAGCGTCCGGACGCCCCGCAGGGCCAGCCAGGCCTCCGTGGGACCCGCGATCGCGCCGTGCAGCGTGCGGTAGGCGCGCAGGCGCTCGAACAGCTCGGGGTCGTCGGCGAGCGCCGCGCCGAGCACCACGTCCGAGTGGCCGGCGAGGTACTTCGTCACGGAGTGCACGACGACGTCGGCGCCGAACGCCAGGGGTCGCTGGCCGAGCGGGGTCGCGAACGTGTTGTCGGCCGCCACGAGGGCCCCCACCGCGTGCGCCTCCTCGACGAGCACGGGCAGGTCGGCGACCTCGAGCATCGGGTTCGTCGGCGTCTCGACCCACAGCATCGACGCGGGCCGGTCGGTGCCGCGGACGGCCGCGACGACCTCGTCGGTGTCGGCGATGTCGACGAGCGTGAGCCCGATCCCCGAGCGGACGCCGAGGTCGCGGGCGTACGCGATCGTCACGTTGTACGCGTGGCGCGGGACCACGAGGTGGCCGCCGGGCGGAACGAGCGACATCGCCGCCGCGATCGACGCCATGCCCGACGCGAAGAGCACTGCGGGGTGCGCGGAGCCCTCGAGCACCCCGAGGGTCTGCTCGAGCGGGTGCCACGTCTCGGTGCCCGCGCGCGCGTAGAAGTGCTCGCCCGTCGGCACCTTGCCCTGCGAGACGTACGTCGAGGACAGCACGATCGCCGGGTTCACCGGCGTCCCCTGCACCCGGTCGGGGCGGCCGGCGGCGACGGCGTTCGTGGCGGGGGACAGGGCGCGGTGGTCGGGCATGCGTGCAGGGTACGCGTCGCTCGTCCGGGGGACGGACGCGTGGGACGTCGGGACCGCGGCCGGCGCCCGGTAGGGTCGTCCGCGATGAACGACACGCCCGATCCCCAGCAGCTCGCCCCCGCCGACGCCCGGTCCGCCCGACCTCGCGTCATGGTGCTCTTCGGCGGCCGGTCGGGAGAGCACTCGATCAGCTGCGCGACGGCGGGCGGCGTGCTCCGGGCGATCGACCGCGACCGGTACGACGTGCTCGCGGTCGGCATCACGCCGTCCGGGCGCTGGGTCCTCGCGGACGACGACCCGGACCGCTGGGCGATCACCGACGGCCGGCTCCCGCAGGTCGAGGACACCGCGACGCACGTGCTGCTCCCGCAGGCGACCGACGACCGCGACGTGCAGGTCCTCGAGCGCGGCCTGCTGCCGCGGACGGTCGGCGAGGTCGACGTCGTCTTCCCGCTGCTGCACGGCCCGTTCGGCGAGGACGGCACGCTGCAGGGGCTGCTCGAGCTCGCGGACGTCCGCTACGTCGGCGCCGGGGTGCTCGCGTCGGCGGTCGGCATGGACAAGCACATGATGAAGCTCGTCCTCGCCGGCCACGGCCTGCCCGTCGGGCCGTTCGAGGTGATCCGTCCCGGCGAGCTCGAGCGCGACCCCGAGGGTGTCGTCGCGCGGATCAAGGCGCTCGGGCTGCCGCTGTTCGTCAAGCCCGCCCGCGCCGGGTCGAGCCTCGGCATCTCCCGGGTCGACGACCTCGCCGACCTCGAGCAGGCCGTCGAGGTCGCCCGTGCGCACGACCCGAAGGTCGTCGTCGAGGCGGCGATCGAGGGCCGCGAGATCGAGTGCGGCGTGCTCGGTGGCCGTGCGGGCGAGCGTCCGCGGGCGTCGCTGCCGGGCGAGATCGTCGTGACCGACCCGCGGCACGCGTTCTACGACTTCGAGGCCAAGTACCTCGACGAGGGCGGTGTCACGCTCGCGTGCCCCGCCGACCTGCCGCCGGACGTCGTCGCGGAGGTCCAGGAGGTCGCGGTCCGCAGCTTCGAGGCGGTGGGGTGCGAAGGCATCGCCCGGGTCGACGTGTTCGTCACGCCCGAGGGCCGGGTCGTCGTGAACGAGATCAACACAATGCCCGGGTTCACCCCGTTCTCGATGTACCCGCGCATGTGGCAGGCGAGCGGCGTGACGTACCCGGAGCTGGTCGACGAGCTCCTCGCGCTGGCGCTCGCCCGGCCCACGGGGCTGCGCTGACGGCTCGTCCGCTCAGCGGCCCGCCGAGGACCGCGCGGTCACGCCGTCACAGGCACTCGCGGGTCTTCTCCGTGCGGTCGACGGCCGGACCGAGCGCGTCGATGAACGCGGTCGACCGCTCCTGGGCGACCTCGGCCGGCACCTGCACCTCGACCGCCGGCTCGCGGCCGTACGTGGTGAACGTCCACGCGCTCGTGTCCTCGTGCTCCGGGTCGTCGGCCACCGCGACCCAGTCGACGGTCGCACCGCCGGGCGTCGCGACCGTGACGCAGTGCTCCGTGGTCGGTCCGAGCGGCTCGACGCCGCACCGCAGCACGACGGGGTGGGCCGGGTCGCCCCACGCCGTCGTCGCCTGGCTCGTCGTGTCCCGCCGCGGCAGGCCGTCGCCGAGGGAGTCGGGCGTGGCGAGCACGACGCTCGCGCACACGGGGTCGGTGGCGTGCGGTGCGACCTTCACGGGGACGGCGCTCGTGCACCCGGCGAGCAGCGTCGAGGCGGCCGCGGCGCCGATC
>JAEWCA010000286.1 GCA_023390875.1 Actinomycetes bacterium | reverse complement strand
ACCTCGGCCCGGACCTGCCGCAACCGGAGGGGCACCGCGTGCCGGCGGCACGCGGTGCCCCAGAGAGCTTCGTGCTGAGCCTCCAGCGGTCCGCGGGCAACAGCGCGACCGCCACGTGGGTCGCTCGCCAGCACGCACCGACGTCCAGCGCACCGCCGGCGCTCCAGCCGGTGCCGGGTGGCCAGCGGCAGAGCTTCGACGTCCCGGTGACCTTCACCGCGACACCTGTCAGCTCGGCGCGCGAGACCCAGTCGTCCTCGCTCGTCTCCGGACCTCCAGGACGGTCCTCGGTACCGGGAGGCGGCATCGGGGGCGCCGGGTTCGCAGCGGCCAGCATGTTCGCGCGCGGCGAGCACGCCTGGGCCGGCACCGGCCGTGCCGCAACGTCCCAGCTCGCGACGTGGCAGTACTGGGCGCCGATGATCCCCGGCACCGGGCCCCGCAGCGGGATCGTGCTGGACCGAGCGGTGAACGAGCTGCCGCGCGACCTCGCGCCCCGGATCTTCAACGAGATCCGCGCGCGGCAGGCGGGGGGACCGCCACTGAGCTGGAGCGCGGGACGGCAGCCCTGGGCCACCTACGCGGAGGCCGACCTTGTGCGCGTGCCCGAGCTCGTCCGCCGCGTCAACACCAACCCCAGCGCGCTCACGCCGGCGGAGCTCGACCTGCTCGCGTCGATGGCTCAGGTGCACATCAACGGCTCGACCCCGGGGGCACCGTTCGGCTCGTACGCGCTCCCCGGCACGGACGTCAGCAGCGTCGGCCCGAAGCTGTGGCGGGTTCGCGTCGAGATCGACCCCAGCACCGCGCTGAACGTCGCGGACACCAGCACGCCGGTGTCCCAGCTGCTGGCCGTGGAGAACGTCGCCGAACGCGAGGTAATGGTGGCGACCGACGACGCGATGCGAATCCTGAGCGTCGAGTCCACGAGCCCGATCGTGGGCCAGCCGGCGTTGTCGACCGGTGCGCGGACGTTCGCCCTGCGGAATGCCGAGGCGATCCGCTGGGGCGGGCGCGGGATCCTCGTGCTGTCGGTGGCGTACTCCGGCTACCGCGTCGCCACCGCGCGGAGGTCCGAGCGGGGCCGGGTGTTCGGCGAGGAGGCCGGCGCACAGCTGCTCGGCTGGGCCGGCGGGGTGGGCGCCGGCGCGTTGTGCATCGGCTTCGGCATCGCGACCGGCGGCGTCGGGCTGCTCGCGTGTGGTCTCGTCGGGGGCGTCATCGGCGGCGTGGGCGGGAGCTATCTCGGAGGAGCGGCCGGGAGCGCCTTCGACGACGAACCGGCGGCCGCGTCGGGCTCGGGCGCGGACGCGTCGGGTCCGATGTGCCGCGTGGACGGGGACGACAGCGGCGCGCTGGTCCCGTTCAGCCCGGGCGGACCCGACCCGTTCGGCCTGGGCGCTCCGTCGCAGAGCGCGACCCTGCTCGACTTTCTCGGGGCCCCGGGCGTGGCGGGTCAGCTCGGTCCGGCCGACTTCGGCGTGATGGGACGGTGGGTCCGCCGATGAGGTCGGACCGCCGAGGTGTGCGGCGGCTCGGCCGCGCCTCGCGACGGCCGGCACACGATCCCCTCGACCACCTGCGGATGATCTCGAAACGGCCGCGATCGGCCCTCGACCTGCGGCGTCAGAGAAGCGATCCGCTCCCATTGAGAATCTCCTGGACGAGCGTCGCGGAGTACGCGAGCACGACCCGGGAGCCCTGCACGGTCCACCGCGCGCCAGTCAGGCGCAGGTACCCGTCGACACAGTCGGACGACGCGACCTCGGCGGCTGCGGCCGAGTCACTGTCGTACACCGTGATGTACTGCCGACGCTGGTCCATCGACATGCCAGTCCAGTCGTCGGGGTCGTCCGTGTCATCAGGCAGCGTGCACGTAGCCGACTTGATGGCGTGCCCCTCGCCTGGGTTGGTGCGGACGTCCGGCGTGCCCTGCGCGATGTCTTGACTCAGGACCCTCTTGACGTTTCTGTCTCACGACCTGCTTGACAGATCGCCGAGGAAACGGAGGGTTCAGCGGTGCGCGGCCGCTGTGTCTCGATGCTAGACCGCGCCCGATGTGTCAGGTCAGCGCGAAGGGGTCGGCGGGGTAGCCGAACCGGAGCATGGCGTCCGTGGTGAAGGCGATGACGATCTCGTCGTCGGGGATGGCGGGCGCGTCGTCTTGTTGCGACCAGATGCCGGCGATGAACCAGACCGGACCGGCGGCCAGGTCGAGTCGGAGCGCGACCGGCACCGCGACCGTCCGCGCGGGCTCGACGATGCGGCCGTAGCCGTTCCTGCCCGGGCCGAGCTCGATCTGTTCCCAGTGGGTCGTCGCGGCGGTGATCTGTTGGCCCGTGCGTGCCCGCCATTCGGGGTGGTCGGTGACCGACCAGTTCTCCGGTCCGTATTCGCCCTGGCGAAGGAATGAGGTCATCGGGTGGGGGAAGACCTCGACGCCATGCGGGTAGAACGTGTTGGTCCACAGCACCGACACCGGCCCCGTGCTGGTCGTGAGCGCGACGCCCATGACAGCGTGATGCCAGTCCCCGTGGTCCCACTCTCGTGGTTCGCCGTAGAGGTGGATGTCCCAGTACTCGACGGCCTCGATCCGTAGTCCGACCAGGGCGGCCGTCTTCCGGTCGTAGTCTTCCCGCGCGCTCACTCGGTGAACGATGCCCTACGCCGTGCGCGGCCGTTGCCCCTTCATGCTGCGCACGGCGTGGTCGCTGGTTCGGCTGCCCGACCACGACGATTACGGCGGTGGCCGAGGCGCGCCGTTGCACCGTGACCGGCTCGGTCGCGGGGCGGGTCGTTCGCCGGCGGGCACGGCCTGCTGGAGCGCGTACTGCTCACCGCGGGCCAGGGGGTTCGGCCTGGTCCGCAGGATGATCCTGGTGGCCGGGTCGAAGAAGATCAGCGGCGCGTCGTCCTCGATCAACACCCCCACCCGGCGGCCCGCGAGCGTCTCGGACACCGGGCACGTCTGGTTGCCCAGCGAGGTGGTCCCACTGCGCTTGACGGTCCGGCGGATCTCGACCGCGCCGTCCCGGTGCCGGGCACGGGTGGACGCAGGCAGGTCTCCGGCCGGCCACGCACCGCGGGCGAGCAGGAGGTCCAGGTCGTTGATGGTCAGGCGGGACCGCACCGACTTGATGCGCTGGGCGGCGATGGACACGTGCACCCACTCGCAGTCCGCCCAGAGCCGCGCGGTCTGCCCGCCCGGTCCGGTCCGATCCGGATCTGCTGGTGGCTGACGGTCATGTTCCCCAAGGCGGGCACGATCTTGTCGAGCTCGACCGGCGCCCCGGGCCCCCCGCGCAAGGGCTGATCCAGCCTCCCCGGGCGGGGCCCCGCGCTCCGCTCTGCGGAGGGATTCCACGACGACCGCGTGAGGACGGGCCATCCTCTCGGGGTGGACGGCCGTCCGTGCCGTCGTCAGTTGATGATCTCGCCCCGCTCGTCGGCCAGGAGGCTCGCCAGCCGTGCACGCCACCCTGCGAGCGCCTCGGGGCTCAGCCGCGGCCAGTCGGTGACCTCGCGGACGACGCGGATGGGTGCGCTGCTGCGGTACGACCGGGTGGGGTTGCCGGGGAACTTCTTGTCGGTGACGTTCGGGTCGTCCTCGAACGGCCCGGTCGGCTCGACCTCGTAGACGCGAGGTGGTGCCAGGTCGCCGGCGGCGAGCTCTGCGGCGAGGCCGGCGCCGTCGACGAGGGCGGTGAAGTAGACGTGGTTCATGGTGATCTCGGGGCGGTAGTTCGACCGGAACCCGGCGGTCAGGAGGTCCCCGGTGCGCAGGTCGGCCTTCGTGCCGTGGAAGAACGGCCCTTCGTCGAGCGGCTGGCTCACGCGTTCAGGGTAGTCACGGCCCGGCGGGGTGGCGGCGGGTCACACCAGCGTGGGGTCGTCCGTGACGTCCGCGACCGAGACGTCGACGTGGATGCGGGACACCGGCGGGTCGGCCGTGCCGAGCGTGGTCGCGACGGCGGCGGCCGCCGCGATCCGGATCCGGGTCGCCAACGGGACCAGCGGGGTGCCGTACAGGGCGACGACCTCGACGGTCAGCCGGTCGAGGTCGCCGTCGGGCGTGGTGCTGCACGTGATGCGCGACGCGGCCGCGTCCGGCAGGCCGTCGAGGGCGGCGCGGACCTGGCCGACGAGCACGGTGCTGGTGACCCACAGCTCGCCGCCGGGCAGCCGGCCGCGGACGGGTGCGGAGGGCCGGAAGGCGCGGACGGCGGCGGCGACGACGTCGTCGCGCAGGGCGACCCACCCGGCGTCGGTGTGCTCGCGCAGGGCGCGGGTGGCCTCGGTGAGGAGCCGCTCGCCGTTCATCGCCATCCCTCCATCCGCTTGACCAGGTGCGCTCGGGCCCGGTGCAGCCGGCCGCGCACGGTGCTCGTGCTGGTGGCGGTCACCTGGGCGATCTCGTCGTAGCTCAGGCCTTCCACCTCCCGCAGGAGCCAGACGGACCGCGGCCCGCTCGGCAGCTCGCGCAGCGCCGCGTCGAGCGCGGCCAGCAGGTCGGCGTGCTCGAGCGAGCCGTGCGGGTCGAGCGCCCGCGGGTCGATCGTCTCCTCGGGGCTGAGGGGCAGCGGACGTGCGGTGCGGGTCCGCCGGCGCTGCAGCGAGCGGACCTTGTGCGCGGTGATCGAGAACAGCCAGGTGCGCAGGGACGAGCGGCCCTCGAACTGCGGCAGTGCGGTCCAGGCGGCGGCGAACGCCTCCTGGACGCAGTCTTCGGTGTCCTGTGGATCATCGAGCATGCGGCGGGCGTAGCGGTAGAGGGCAGGGCCGTGCCGCTGCACGATCGCCCCGAACGCGGCGTGGTCGTGCAGCGCTGCTCGCCTCGCGAGCACGACGTCGAGTGCCCCCTGGTCGTCCATCCCGAGCACTGTCCGGCCGCGCGGTGCCCGACGCATCCGGAAGAGATCCGGGCGACGGCGTGACGAAACGGGCGGGACGGAGACGAACTGTTCGTCACCGTCGCGGCACCGACCGGTCAGGTCCTCGCCGTGGCACCCGTCGAGAGAGGCCACCATGACCGAGTCCTCCGCCACCACCGTCACCGCCGCCGCGGCCGCGACGCGCCAGAGCGCGCTGGTGACCCCCGAAGGCACGACCACGATCGCCGACACCGTGGTGAGCAAGATCGCCGGCATCGCCGCAGGCGAGGTCAGCGGCGTCTACGCGCTCGGCGGTGGTGCCGCTCGCGCGCTCGGCACGCTCCGCGAGCGCATCCCCGGTGCCCGGACGAACCACGCCCAGGGCGTCTCGGTCGAGGTGGGGGAGACCGAGGCCGCGGTCGACCTCGACCTCGTCGCCGAGTACGGGGTGTCGATCACCGACCTGGCCAGCGGGATCCGCCGCAACGTGATCAGCGCGGTCGAGCGGATGACCGGCCTGCGGGTCGTCGAGGTCAACGTGGCCGTCAACGACGTGCACCTGCCGCAGGACGACCCGCAGCCGGCGCCGCCGCAGGAGCAGCGGGTCCAGTGAGCGACCTGACCCACCCGGAGCCGCTCGCCGCGGCCCCGAACACCCTCGACGTCCCGCCGCCCGAGTCGGTCGCCGAGGTCGTGGCCGCGGTCGTGCTCGCCGTGCCGGGGGTCGTGCGGCTGCACGGGGGCCCGTTCGGCGGCCTCGGCACGTACCTGCCCGGTCGCCGGGTGACGGGCGTGCGGATCGACGACGGCGGGACCGAGGTGCACGTCGTCGTCGCGGCGACGCAGCCGGTCGCGGTCACGGCGAGCCGGATCCAGCGCGCCGTGTCCGCCGTCGCGCCCATGCCCGTGCGGGTGCATGTCGACGACATCGACCTGCCTGACGTCTCGACCGAGGAGTGACCATGTCATCTGCTGCCATCGGCCTGTTCGCAGGTCTGCTGCTCGCGCTGATCGCCGCGGTCGGGGGGTTCGCGATGTTCCTGCTGGCCGTGGTGCTGGGCGGGCTCGGCGTCGCGGTCGGCCTGGCCGTGGACGGTCGTCTCGACGTGAGCGGTGTGCTGACCGGACGACGCCGTGGCTGACCAGGACGCCGGCGGGCGCGGCTCGCTCACGATCGCCGACCGGGCGTTGACGGCCATCACCCGCCAGGTCGCCCTGCAGGTCCCGGGCGTCGCGTCGGAGGAGCACACCGGCACCGTGGAGCGCACGCTGGGCCGCGGCTTCCCGCGGGTGTTCTGGCGTCGTGCGGGCGACCACGCCGCCGTGGACGTCGAGATCGCCCTGCTCTGGCCCGCGTCGGCGGCGCACGTCACGACGGCCGTGCAGGACGCGGTCGCGCGCGAGCTCGCACGCCAGGCAGGTCAGCAGGTCGGGCGGGTCGACGTGCGCGTGCGCGACGTCGTGCGGCCCGCGGCCGGTCTCTTTTTCACATCTGCGAGCCCACGAGAC
>JAEWCA010000073.1 GCA_023390875.1 Actinomycetes bacterium | reverse complement strand
GGCGTAGGCGGCGGCGAACGCGGCGGGTGGCGGCTGCGAGGTGGTCACCCGGTCGTTTCGCGTCAGCGCGCCGAGCAGGTCGGCGGGTGACAGGTCGACGCCCTCGACGTGCCGGACGCCGTCGACGACGACGTCCAGCGGGACGACGCCGATGCCCCAGCGCTCGGCCGCACCGGGCGGGAGCGACGCGGTGGAGTCGGTGACGACGGCGACCGTCGGCCGGGCTCCCGGGCGTGACCGCCCGGCGGCCGCCGACGAGCCGGGGGGCGCTCCCCCGGTCAGGCCGGCACCACGTTGACGAGCTTCGGGGCCCGCACGATGACCGTGCGGACGTCGCGCCCGTCGAGCGCACGCTGCACCCCCGCGTCCGCCAGCGCGAGCGCGCGCAGGTCGTCCTCGGACACGTCCGGGCTGACCTCGACACGGCCGCGGACCTTGCCCTGCACCTGCAGCACGCACGTCACGGTGTCCTCGACGAGGTGAGCAGGGTCGGCGACCGGGTACGGCTCGTGCGCGAGCGAGCGCTCGTGGCCCAGCCGGGCCCACAGCTCCTCGGCGACGTGCGGGGCGATCGGCGCCGTCATGAGGACCAGCGGCTCGATCGCGGCGCGCGGCACCTCGCTCAGCGTGGTCAGGTGGTTGTTCAGCACGATGAGCTTGGCGATCGCGGTGTTGATCCGCATCGCCTCCATGTCGACCGTGACGTCGGCGATCGTGCGGTGCAGGACGCGCAGGGTCTCGGCCGACAGCTCGCCGTCGGTCACGGTGACCTCGCCCGTGCCCTCGTCGACGGCGTTGCGCCAGAGGCGCTGCAGGAAGCGCTGCGACCCGACGACGGCCCGGGTCTCCCACGGGCGCGACAGGTCGAGCGGGCCCATCGACATCTCGTACACGCGCAGCGTGTCGGCGCCGTACTCGGCGTACATCTCGTCGGGCGTGACCATGTTCTTGAGGGACTTGCCCATCTTCCCGTACTCACGGTTGACGGCCTTGCCCTGCCAGGTGAACCCCGTCGGCGACTCGTGGTCCTCGACGACCTCGTCGGCCGGGATGTACACGCCCCGCTCGTCGGTGTACGCGTACGCCTGGATGTAGCCCTGGTTGAACAGGCGGTGGAACGGCTCGCCGCTGGCCACGTGACCCAGGTCGTGCAGCACCTTGTGCCAGAACCGTGCGTACAACAGGTGCAGCACGGCGTGCTCGACGCCGCCGACGTACAGGTCGACGCCGCCGATCGAGCCGGGCGCCTGGTGGCCGTGGCCCGACCCCATCCAGTAGCGCTCGAGCGCGGGGTCGACCAGCACGGCGTCGTTGGTCGGGTCCAGGTAGCGCAGGTAGTACCAGCACGAGCCGGCCCAGTTGGGCATCGTGTTGGTGTCGCGGCGGTACGTCTTCGGGCCGTCGCCGAGGTCGAGCGTGACGTTGACCCAGTCCTCGTTGCGGCCCAGCGGGGGCTCGGGGTTGGAGTGCGCGTCCTCCGGGTCGAACGTGCGCGGCGAGTAGTCGGGCACGTCGGGCAGGTTGACCGGCAGCGAGTGCTCGGGGACCGCGATCGGCAGGTCGTTCTCGTCGTAGACGATCGGGAACGGCTCGCCCCAGTAGCGCTGCCGGCTGAACAGCCAGTCGCGCAGGCGGTACGTGATGGTGCCCTCGCCGACGCCGTGGGCCTCGAGCCACGCGATGATCGCGGCCTTGGCGTCCGCGACGGACAGCCCGTCCAGGGTGATCTGGTCGTTCGACGAGTTGATCGTTGCGCCGTCGCCGGTGCGCGCGCCGTCGGGCGTACCCTCCGGGGCGTCGACCGTGTAGACCACCGGCAGCTCGAACGCCTGGGCGAACGCGTAGTCGCGCTCGTCGCCGCCGGGCACGGCCATGATCGCGCCCGTGCCGTAGCCCATGAGGACGTAGTCGGCGGTGAACACCGGCAGGAGCTCGCCGTTGACGGGGTTCGTCGCCAGGTGGCCGGTGAACACGCCCGTCTTGCGGCCCGCGTCGGCCTGCCGCTCGACGGCCGTCTTCGCGGCGGACTCGCGGCGGTACGCGGCCACGGCGTCGGCGGGCGTGCGGTGGCCGCCCGTCCAGGCGCCGTGCGTGCCGTCGGGCCAGGCCGGCGGGACCTCGTCGAGCAGCGGGTGCTCGGGGGCGACGACCATGAAGGTGGCACCGAACAGCGTGTCCGGGCGGGTGGTGAACACCTCGACCTCGGCGCCGCCCTGCACGGCGAACCGGACGCGGGCGCCCGACGAGCGGCCGATCCAGTTGCGCTGCATCGCCTTGACCTTGTCGGGCCAGTCGATGTGCTCGAGGTCGTCGACCAGGCGGTCCGCGTAGGCGGTGATGCGCATGTTCCACTGGCGCAGGTTGCGCTGGAACACCGGGAAGTTGCCGCGCTCGGAGCGGCCCTCGGACGTGACCTCCTCGTTCGCGAGGACCGTGCCCAGGCCGGGGCACCAGTTGACGGGCGTCTCGGAGACGTAGGCGAGGCGCTGCGCGTCGACCACGCGGCGGCGCGCGACCTCGTCGAGGTCGGCCCAGGAACCCTCGGCCGGCGTGCGCTCCCCCGACTCGTACGCCGCGACCAGGTCCGCGATCGGGCGGGCCTTGCCGCGGCCGCCGTCGGGCCGGACCGCGTCCTCGTCGTACCAGGAGTCGAAGATCTGCAGGAAGATCCACTGCGTCCAGCGCACGTAGCCCGGGTCGATCGTGGCGAACGAGCGGCGCGGGTCGTGCGCCAGGCCCAGGCGGCGCAGCTGGCGCTGCATGATCTCGATGTTGGCCTCGGTGGTGGTGCGCGGGTGCTGGCCCGTCTGCACCGCGTACTGCTCGGCGGGCAGGCCGAACGCGTCGAAGCCGAGCGCGTGCAGCACGTTGTCGCCCTGCATGCGGCGGAACCGGGCGACGACGTCGGTCGCGATGTACCCGAGCGGGTGGCCGATGTGCAGGCCCGCGCCCGACGGGTACGGGAACATGTCCATCACGAAGTACGACGGCTGCGCGGGGTCGGCGTTGCGGCCGTCACCGTCCGTGAGGTCGCCGACCGGGTTCGCGGCGAAGAACGTGCCGCGCTCCTGCCACTGGTCCTGCCAGCGGAGCTCGATGTCGCGCGCGAGGTCCGCGGTGTAGCGGAACGGCACGTCGTCCGTGGGCGAGGAGGAGCTGGCGGGGGCGGGGACGTGCTGCGCGGTCACCCGGCGAGTTTACCGGCCGGACCGGGGCGAACGGCCACGGAGATCCCCGACGGACGAGGTCGGAGCGACCGACGCGCGCGTCAGCCGACAGGCACGGCGTCGGCGACCGCATCGGCGGCGACGTCGTCGGCCGGAGCCGCGTCACGCCTCGGCGCCGCACCGCGACCGACGGTGAGGACCACGAGCAGGCCGGCGGCCGTGAGCGCGGCACCGACCCAGGCGGGCGCGAGGTAGCCCGCACCGGCCGCGATCACGACGCCCCCGAGGAACGCACCGGCGGCGTTGCCGAGGTTGAGCGCCGAGTGGCACAGGGCCGCGCCGAGCGACGGCGCCGCCGGGGACACGTCCATCAACCGGGTCTGCAGCGACAGGCCGAGCACCTGCGACGTCACGCCGAGCAGCACGAGCGACAGGATCGCCGGCACGACGTACGGCCCGACGAGGGCGATCGTGACGAGCACCGCGATCGTGGCGACCATGCCGCCGATCACGGTGCCGAGCACCGAGCGGTCGGCGAACCGGCCGCCGACGAGCGTGCCGACCGTCATGCCGATGCCGTACAGCGCGAGCACGACGGGCACGGCGCCGACGGACAGGCCCGTCACCTCCGTGAGCAGCGGCTTGACGTAGGAGTACACGGCGAACATGCCGCCGAAGCCGATCGCGCCGGCGCCGAACGCGATCCACAGCGGTCCGTTGCGCATCGCGCCGAGCTCGGTGCGGACCGTGGCCCCGGGCAGCGGTGCGAGCGACGGCGTCCACGCCCACAGCGCCACGAGCGTGACGAGCCCGAGCGCGCCGACGCCGACGAACGACCAGCGCCAGCCGATCGCGTGCCCGACGACCGCGGTGAGCGGGACACCGACGGCGCACGCGACGGTGAGGCCGGCCATCATGGATGCGACCGCCCGGCCCCGACGCTCGGCGCCGACCACCGCGGTTCCCATGACGGCGCCGACGCCGAAGAACGCGCCGTGCGGCAGGCCCGCGACGAAGCGGGCGACGACGAGCCAGCCGGCCGACGCGGCGAACGCCGACAGCACGTTGCCGACCACGAACGCGGCCATGAGCAGCAGGAGCAGCCGTCGGCGGTCGAGCCGGGCGCCGATCGCGGCGAGCGTGGGTGCGCCGACGACGACGCCGAGCGCGTACGCGGTGATCGCGTTGCCGGCCGTGGGGATCGAGACGCCGAGGTCGGCGGCGATCTCGGGCAGCAGGCCCATCGTCGCGAACTCGGTGGTGCCGATGCAGAAGCCGCCGAGGGCGAGCGCCACGAGCGCGGCGCGGGCGCGGGCTGAGGTGAGGACGACCACGGCGGCAACTCCGGACGAATCGATTCGATCTAGCGGCGGAGTACGTCGTCGTCAGCTCCGGTGGATGTCCTCAGCCTAGGCGACGTCCGCCGCGACGAGCCAGATGGCACGCGCCGCGACCTCGCCGAGCTCGACGGTGCCGTCCGTCTCGCCGACGCGCACCGACACGACGCCCGTGACCGCACGCCGCTCGACCACCGTCACCGGCGCGTCCAGCACGAGCCCGACTGACTCGACGTACCGGAGCAGCTCGGGGTCGGCGTCGGAGATGCGCGCGACCGCCCACCGGCCCGGCTCGGTGTCCCACAGCACGTGCGCCTGGGGCACGTCGAGGGACCCGTCCGGCCCCGGGATCGGGTCGCCGTGCGGGTCACGCCGCGGGCGGCCGAGCTGCGCGTCGATCCGGTCGACGAACAGGTCCGACACCGCGTGCTCGAGCACCTCCGCCTCGTCGTGCACCTCGTCCCAGCCGTAGCCGAGCACCTCGACGAGGAACGTCTCGACGAGCCGGTGCCGACGCACCATCGCGAGCGCGTGCCGCTCGCCGTCGGCGGTGAGCTGGACGGCGCCGTACGGCTCGTGGGTCACGAGGCCGTTGTCGGCGAGCCGCCGCACCGTCTCGGACACCGTCGACGCCCCGACACCGAGCCGGGCGGCGAGCAGCTTCGTCGTGACCGGCACGTCCGACCACTCCTGGGCCGACCAGATCACCTTGAGGTAGTCCTGCGTCACGGGTGTCAGGACGGGGGTGGTCGGCGGCTCGCTCACGGCGACCAGCGTAGGGGGCGGGTTCACCGGCAGACGCGCACCGCGCGTCGGTCACCAGCCGTCGACGCTCCAGTGCCACGCCTCGCTCGGCAGGTTCCGCAGGCCCGCCTCGGGCGCGTGCGCCGTGAGCCACGCGAACGCCACGGAGCCGGGCCGCACGACGGACCCGTCGACGGTGAAGTCCAGCGCCAGGCCACGTTCGTGCCGCGACGTGCCGGGGGGCGCCGTCGGCGGGCTGCACACCACGCCCGTGCCGTCGGAGCCCGGCGAGCAGTTCGCCGCTCGCAGCGCCACCTGCTGCTCGGCGCTGCGCCACCCCCACGCGTGCAGGTCGACGCCTTCGGCGCGCGCCTGCTCGATGAGCGTGTCGACCGCGTCGGCGAGGCACGGGTGCACCCGCACGCCTGTCGCGGTGACCACCGTCTGCTCGAGCGGGATCGGGGCGTCGACGGCGGCGCAGTCGGTCGCGGCCAGCGCGGGGGCGGTGAGCTCGACGGGCACGTCGACGCGCCACAGCTCCTGGCCGGTGCCCGCGAGCAGCGCCATCGAGCCGTCCTCGAGGTGCAGGCCCACGCCGGGTCCCGCGGTCGAAGTGCCCGTTGCCCACAGCGGGGTGCCGGCTGCGTCGAGCAGGACGACGTTGCCGTCGGTCTGGACGACGAGCCGCGCCCCGTCGCCCGGCGCGGACGCGAGCGGCGCCGTCCAGAGCGGGTGCCCGTCGTACCGGAGCGCGAGCGCGTCCGCGGTCAGCCGCAGGCGCAGGTGGCCGTCGGGCGAGCCGAGGTCCTGACCGACGCCGAGCGACGCGCCGTCGACGAGGTCCGCGGGACCGATCGCCGTGCCGCTGCGCCACAGCGGTGCGCCCGCGGCGTCGAACAGCACGAGGTCGCCGTCGTCCTGCAGCACGAGCGACGCACCCTCGTGCCCGGCCGTCCGGGTCCGCCACTCGCGGTGCCCGTCCGGGTCGGCGACCACGAGGTTGCCGTCCGTGCCGAGCGTCAGCACCGAGCCTGGCTCGTGCGTGCCGGCGGACCAGCGCGACGTGCCGTCGGGGCCGAGCAGCGTGACGTCGCCGTCGTCGAGCACCAGCAGGGTGTGCCGCCCGTCCGGGGACGAGAGCGACTGGCCGGGTGCGAGCGTGGCCGCGGCGGCGAGGATCGACGGCCGCACGGTCGTCCCGGAGTCCCACGTCACGGTGTCCGTCGTGTCGCGGACCACGAGGTCGCCGTCGTCCTGCAGCACCAGACGGGCGCCCGGCTGCCCGGTCGTCTCCGTGCGCCACACCACGGACCCGCCGGGAGCGACGAGCACGACGTCGCCGTCGGGGCCGACGGACAGGGCCGCGCCGTCGGCGGTCGTGCCGCTGGTCCAGCGCACGCTGCCGTCGGCGCCGAAGAGCGCGAGCGACCCGTCCGCCTGGAGCACGAGCGCCTGCGACCCGTCGGCCGAGACGAGCGCCTGTCCGGCGGTCAGCTGTTCGCCGGGGCGGAGCGTGTCC
>JAEWCA010000562.1 GCA_023390875.1 Actinomycetes bacterium | reverse complement strand
CGTCCGCGCGCCGCCGCGCGGGGGAATCATCGCGACCGCCCGCTCGTTGGGAGGTATGCTGCCGAGGCTGTTCGCGAGCGGATGCGCGCAGGCAGCGGCTTGAAAACTGAACATGGGGGTGATCGGTTTCGACGGTGATCGTCGAGCCAGGAGAAGCGGGTCGAGGACGCACGGTTATCTCGTCAACGCTCCGTGCAAATCATAGGTGCCGATTCCAAGCGCACCGACTTCGCCCTCGCCGCCTGAGCGAGCCTCGAAGTCCGTCGGCCTAAGTACGCTCTCGACTTAGTTCCCGGCGTCATCTAGAGAGCCACTGCTGGTGATCCTCGTCAGTGGGGTCACCGGGACTTCCAGCTGACTGGGCCTGTCCACCTTCTCGTCCGTGGGAGTGGTGGGGGCCGAGAAAATCCATCACGGACTGCACCCGGAGAATCCCTGGTTCCACGTCATCGGACGCGGGTTCGATTCCCGCCACCTCCTCGTCGTCTTGTGGGCGCGCACGACGTCGGGTGGAGCGAACCGCCGGGACCAGGCTTACGCTCGACCGGGTGACGCGACCCACTGCAGCAACTGTCGGCGAGCTCCGTGCGTCGGGGCACGTGCACCGGTCGGTGCGCGAGGAGATCCGCGACAACCTCCTCGCGGCCCTGCGAACAGGGCGGGACCCGTGGCCGGGCATCCACGGGTTCGACGACACGGTCGTCCCGCAGCTCGAGCGGGCGCTCATCGCGGGGCACGACGTCGTGCTGCTGGGTGAGCGCGGTCAGGGCAAGACGCGCCTGCTGCGGACGCTGGTCGGGCTGCTCGACGAGTGGACGCCGGTGATCGCGGGGTCGGAGATCGGGGAGCACCCGTTCGAGCCGATCACGGTGGTGAGCAGGCGCCGGGCTGCCGAGGACGGCGACGACCTCCCCGTCGAGTGGCGGCACCGGGACGAGCGGTACGTCGAGAAGCTCGCGACACCGGACACGAGCGTCGCGGACCTCATCGGCGACGTGGACCCCATGAAGGTGGCGGAGGGGCGGGCGCTCGGCGACCCGGAGACGATCCACTTCGGGCTCGTCCCCCGCGGGCACCGGGGCATCGTCGCGATCAACGAGCTGCCCGACCTGGCCGAGCGGATCCAGGTGGCGATGCTCAACGTGATGGAGGAGCGCGACATCCAGATCCGCGGGTACGTGCTGCGGCTGCCGCTCGACGTGCTCGTGGTCGCGACCGCGAACCCGGAGGACTACACGAACCGCGGGCGCATCATCACGCCGCTCAAGGACCGCTTCGGGGCCGAGATCCGGACGCACTACCCGACCGAGCTGGCCGACGAGATCGCGGTGGTGCGGCAGGAGGCCGCGCTCGTCGCGGAGGTGCCGGACCACGTCGTCGAGATCCTGGCGCGCTTCACACGGGCCCTGCGGGAGTCGGGTGCGGTCGACCAGCGCAGCGGGGTCAGTGCGCGGTTCGCGATCGCGGGGGCGGAGACGGTCGCCGCGTCGGCGCTGCACCGGGCGGCGCGGCAGGGCGAGCAGCACGCGGTCGCGCGGCCGGTGGACCTCGAGACGGCGGTCGACGTGCTCGCGGGGAAGATCGAGTTCGAGTCGGCCGAGGAGGGCCGCGAGGACGAGATCCTCGACCACCTGCTCCGCACGGCGACCGCGGAGACGGTCCGGGCGCACCTGCGGGGCATCGACTTCGGGATCCTGGTGGACGCGATCGGCAACGGGGCGGTCGTGTCGACGGGCGAGCAGGTCGCGGCGCGCGACGTGCTGACCGGGCTCCCGGCGCTCGGCGAGTCGGAGCTGTACGACGAGATCTGCGCGCGGCTCGGCGCGACGAACGACGGCGAGCGGGCCGCCGCGATCGAGCTCGCGCTGGAGGGTCTGTACCTCGCGCGCCGGATCAGCAAGGAGTCGGGGGGCGGCGAGACGATCTATGGCTAGGCGCAACCGCCGGCTCGCTCGGCGGTCCCGGTACACCCCGTACGTCGACGGGCCGGACCCGCTCGCGCCTCCCGTCGACCTCGCCGAGGCGTTGGACGCGATCGGCGAGGACGTCATGGCGGGGTCGTCGCCCGAGCGTGCTCTGCGCGAGCTCCTGCGGCGCGGTGGCCGTGACCGACCCGGGCTCGACGAGCTGGCCCGACGCGTCGCCGAGCGTCGCCGCGAGCTCACGCGGACGCACCGCCTCGACGGCACGCTGCAGGAGGTCAAGGAGCTGCTCGACCGTGCCGTCCTCGCGGAGCGCAAGCAGCTCGCGCGCGACGTCGACATGGACGAGGGCGACCGCGCGTTCGCGCAGCTCCAGCTCGACAACCTCCCCGCCTCGCCGGCGGCGGCCGTCAACGAGCTCGGCTCCTACGACTGGCGCAGCAGCGAGGCCCGGGAGGACTTCGAGAAGATCAAGGACCTGCTCGGCCGCGAGCTGCTCGACCAGCGGTTCGCCGGCCTGAAGCAGGCGCTGGAGAACGCGACCGACGACGACCGGGCCGCGCTCGACGAGATGCTCGGGGACCTCAACGACCTCCTCGACGCCCGCCGGCGCGGCGAGGACAGCCAGGAGCAGTTCGACGAGTTCATGGCCAAGCACGGCGACTGGTTCCCCGAGCAGCCGCGCACGCTCGACGAGCTCCTCGACACCCTCGCCGACCGGGCGGCCGCCGCCCAGCGGATGCTCAACTCGATGAGCCGCGAGCAGCGCGACGAGCTCGCCGCACTGATGCAGCAGGCGTTCGGCTCGTCCGCGCTCGCGGACCAGCTCGGCCGGCTGGACGACAGCCTGCGTTCGTTGCGACCCGGCGAGGACTGGGGTGGTGCCGAGCGCATGCAGGGCGAGAACGGGCTCGGCCTCGGCGACGGGACGGGCGTGTTCCAGGACCTCGCCGACCTCGACGCGCTCGCCGACCAGCTCGCGCAGTCCTACGAGGGGTCACAGCTCGACGACCTCGACCTCGACAAGCTCGCCCGCCAGCTCGGTACCGAGGCGGCGGTCGACGCACGGACGCTCCAGCGGCTCGAGAAGGCGCTGCGCGACTCGGGTGCCCTGCGGCGCGGCTCGGACGGCCGGCTCGCGCTCACGCCGAAGGCCATGCGGCAGCTCGGCAAGGCCGTGCTCCGCGCCGTCGCCGACACGATGTCGGACCGCGCGGGTGGGCACGACGTGCGTCGCGCGGGTGCCGCGGGGGAGCCGTCCGGGTCGACGCGTGCGTGGCAGTACGGCGACACCGAGCCGTGGGACGTGACCAGGACGATCAGCAACGCGCTCACGCGCCGCGCCGCCGAGGGCCGGACCGACGACCACGTCCGGATCCTCGTCGACGACGTCGAGATCCAGGAGACCGAGGCCCGCACGCAGGCGTGCGTCGCGCTGCTCGTCGACACGTCCTTCTCGATGGCGATGGAGGGCCGCTGGGTGCCGATGAAACGCACGGCGCTCGCGCTGCACACGCTCGTGACGAGCCGGTTCCGGGGCGACGACCTCCAGCTCATCGCGTTCGGTCGGCGTGCGTCCGTCATGCAGGTCGAGGAGCTCGTCGGGCTCGACGCGCTGTGGGAGAAGGGCACCAACCTGCACCACGCGCTGCTGCTCGCCAACCGGCACTTCCGCAAGCACCCGAAGGCGCAGCCGGTCCTCCTGATCGTCACGGACGGCGAGCCGACGTCCCACCTGGAGCCCGACGGCGAGGTCTTCTTCGACTACCCGCCCCATCCCCGGACGGTCGCGCTCGCAGTGCGTGAGCTGGACGCGTCGACGCGGCTCGGCGCCCGCACGACGTTCTTCCGGCTGGGCGACGACCCAGGGCTGGCGCGGTTCGTCGACGGCATCGCGCGGCGGGCCGGTGGCTCCGTCGTCACGCCGGAGACGGACGGTCTCGGGGCCGCCGTCATCGACTCGTACCTCAGCGCGCGTCGCAGCGCGTTCGGCGGCTGGGGCCGGTCGGACGACTGGTGACCGCCCCGGTCAGAAGAACGGCCACGGGAACGCCGGCATGTGCCCGGACGGTCTCGGGAAGGTGCCGCGGCCGAGCAGCCGGTCGCAGCGGTCGGCCAGCGCGGCGATCTCGTCGTCGGTGAGCAGGTCCGACAGCCGGCGGCCCAGGTCGCCGTCCACGTCGGCGCGCACCCGTACCACGCCCGCGAGCTCGTCGGCGTCGAGCGCGTCGCCCTGCCAGCCCCACAGGACGGTCCGCAGCTTGTGCTCGACGTGGAACGTGACGCCGTGGTCGACGCCGAAGCGGTGGCCGCCCGCGACCGGCAGGATGTGCCCGCCCTTGCGGTCGGCGTTGTTCACGACGACGTCGAGCACGGCCATCCGGCGCAGCGCCGCGGAGTCCTCGTGGACCAGCACGACGGCCCGGTCGCGCTCGTCGGAGCCACGGAACACCGCCCGCCAGCCGTCGGACGGCGCGGCGTCGGCGGGCACGACGTCGACCGGGTCCTGCGCCGGGTCGGGCTCCTGCCAGAGCTGGACCATGCCCGGCCCCAGCGGCCCGTCCCGCAGGAACGTCACCGGGACGACGCCCCACCCGAACGCCTCGGACACCACGTGAGCGGCGACCTCGCGGCTCGCCAGGGTCCCGTCCGGGAAGTCCCACAGAGGACGCTCGCCGGCGACGGGCTTGTAGACGACGTCGACGCCCCCGACGCGTGCGAGGAACGTCGCGTTCGAGGCGGTCGTGATGCGCCCGACGAGCTCGAGCTCACCGGCGACCAGGTCGACGTCGGTCCCTGTCACGCGTCGTCGAGCGCGGGGCAGACGTGGCCGTCGGCGTCGACCGGCCGGCCGCACAGCGGGCACGGGGGACGGCCCGACGCGACGACCTGGCGGGTGCGGTCGACGAACGCCCGCGCCGTCCCGACGGGCATCCTGATGAGGAGCATCTCGTCGGCGCCGGTCTCGTCCGACGCCTCGTCGTCGTCCTCGTCGAACGGGAACGCCTCGACGACGACCTGCGCGGTCGCGGGGTCCCAGCCCAGGCGCATGAGCCCGGCGCGGAACTCCTCCTCGACCGGCTGGTCGAGCGGCTCGTCGTCGACGAGCTCGGCCGCCGTCCCCGCGGGGACGCTGTAGCGGTTCCCCTCCTCCGTCATCAGCGCGTCGAGGATCTCGTCGATCTTCTCGGCGAGCAGGCGGACTGCTCCTTCTCGAGCAGGACGCTCGTGCGCCGGGCGCCGTCGCGGACCTGCAGGTAGAAGGCGCGCGACCCGGGAGCGCCGA
Organism: Actinomycetes bacterium; assembly: GCA_023390875.1. Lineage (GTDB taxonomy): Bacteria > Actinomycetota > Actinomycetes > Actinomycetales > Cellulomonadaceae > Cellulomonas. Next base: position 1,840 of record JAEWCA010000562.1, on the reverse strand, counting down.
CGGTGCCGACGACGACGCGGTCGGGCCAGTCGAACTTGTGGACTCGGGTGGGCATGTCACCCACCTTACGTTTCGGTCGGGGCGTCGCTCGGACCGGCCGCGCGGGGTCCGGCACCGCCTCCGACGGGTGCGTCCTCGACCGGACCGAGGCCGCGCAGCCACGACAGGTCGCCCGCGTCCGTGTTCGTCGCCACGACGTCCGGACGGGTGGTCCCGTACCGCACGACCGACACGGACCCGGGGTTGACGGTGAGGCGCTGGAACAGGTCGGGCCCCATGCCCAGCGCGTCCGCGAGGACGGACTTGATGATGTCGCCGTGCGTCACCGCGACCCACACCGCGCCCGCGCCGTGCTCCGCCTCGAGCGCGGCGTCGTGCCGCCGGACCGCCTCCACCGCGCGTGCCTGCATCGCGGTGAGCGACTCGCCGTCCGGGAACACCGCGGCCGACGGCTGGTTCTGCACGACCGACCACAGCGGCTCCTGGGCCAGCTCACGCAGCGGGCGGCCCTGCCACTGCCCGTAGTCGCACTCGGTGAGACCGTCCTCGAGCCGGACGTCGGCCCGCCCGTCGGCGACGACCGCCGCCGTCTGGAGGCAGCGTTCCAGCGGGCTCGACACCACGGCGGCGAGCGGCACCCCGGCGAGCCGCTCGGCCACCTGCGCGGCCTGGCGGCGGCCGACGTCGTCGAGCTCCACGCCGGGGGTCCGGCCCGTCAGGACGCCGGCGGCGTTGGCGGTGCTGCGCCCGTGGCGGACGAGGACGAGGGTGGCCATGCGCGCAGCCTAGGCAACGGCTGCTCGGCGCCGCCCGGCGACCACGACAACGTTCTACCTCGCGGCACGTCGGTCCTGTCGGGCGCGCGCCCGGGCGGGGACACTGGTCCCGCCGGCAGCCCCGAAGGAGACCCGATGCCCGACCAGCTCACGTTCGACAACCCCGTCGAGCGCCACTCGCACATCAAGCCGCACGCCTCGTGGCAGCCGCTGCCCGGGCTCGACGCGGAGCTCGACCCGAAGGCCGACCACGGCGAGACGTCGTACCGTGGCACGGGCCGGCTGCCGGGCCGGCGTGCGCTCATCACGGGCGGTGACTCCGGCATCGGCGCCGCGGTGGCGATCGCGTTCGCGCGCGAGGGGGCCGACGTCGCGCTCAGCTACCTGCCGGAGGAGCAGGTCGACGCAGAGGCGATCGCGGAGGTCGTGCGTGCCGAGGGCCGCAAGGCCGTCCTGCTGCCCGGCGACATCCGGGACCGCGAGCTCTGCCGGACGCTCGTCGCCGACGCGGTCGAGGGCCTCGGCGGGCTCGACATCCTCGTCAACAACGCGGCGCACCAGGTGTACCACCAGACGTTCGACGAGCTCGACGAGGACGACCTGCAGCGGACGATCGAGACGAACCTGTCCGCGATGTTCTGGATCACGCGCGACGCCCTGCCGCACCTCGGTCCCGGCTCGACGATCATCAACAGCACGTCGGTGCAGGGGTACAACCCGTCGCCGATGATCATCAACTACGCGTCGACGAAGTTCGGGATCATCGGCTTCACCAAGGCGCTCGCCGCCGACCTGGCGCCCCGGGGCATCCGGGTCAACGCCGTCGCGCCCGGTCCGGTGTGGACGCCGCTGCAGGTCTCGGACGGCCAGCCCGCCGAGAAGCTGAACGGCTTCGGGGAGTCGTCGTGGCTCGGCCGGACGAGCCAGCCGGTGGAGCAGGCGCCCGCGTACGTGTTCCTGGCGTCGCCCGAGTCCAGCTTCGTGGTCGGCGAGGTCTTCAACGTCAACGGCGGGGCGAACGTGCCCTGACCCTCGCCACGCGGCGGACGGGGGCCGCCCCGCCG
>JAEWCA010000541.1 GCA_023390875.1 Actinomycetes bacterium | reverse complement strand
GCCGGGCGCCGACCCGCGCAGCGCGCAGGACGGTCGACGCCCCGGCCCGGACCGCCCTCGCCGGTCGGACAGCTGTCACGCGCTCTCCTTCTGCCCCGCCTTCCGGGCCGAGGCGACCTCGCCGTCCGCGTCCTGGGTGCTCAGCGCGCCGCCGGCCGACTCGAGGTGCGCCCGGACGAACCAGTGGAACAGCTCGAGCTCGTGCAGGTGCCCGATCAGCAGGTCGTTGGTGACGTCGTCGGCCTCCTCGACGTCCTTCGCGGCCTGCCGGTGGTCGCTGATCACGCCGACGTACACCTCGTCGAGCGCGCCGAGGTGGGCGATCGCGCCGTCACGGCCGATCGCGTAGTCGTCCCAGGTGCGGTTCTTCACGAGCGCGCCCGGGGTCCCGACGGGCGCCACGCCCAGGGTGGCGATGCGCTCGGCGATCGCGTCCACCATGAGCCGGACGGCGTCCACCTGCGGGTCGATCATCTCGTGCACCGCGATGAAGTGCGGCCCCACCACGTTCCAGTGGATGTGCTTGAGCGTGAGCGCGAGGTCGTTGAGCGCGTCGAGGCGCTTCTGGAGCACCGCGGCGACCTCGGCCCCCTGCTGCTTGGTCAGGGAGGGGACGGTGTACTTGGGCAGCTTCTGTGCCATGAGTGCGCTCCTTGTGTCGTCTCGCGGGTCCTCTTTCCCGGACCGCCCACGCTGCCTCAGGTCACGCGTGCCCGCCATCGGAACGCCCTGCTCGTCCGGCACGTCGCACGCGGGCCGGCGAGGGGTCACCCGCGGGTCGCCGGCGGTCACCCGAAGGGGTCGCCCCGGGCGTCGAGCCGGTCCGCGACCTCGTCGGGGCCCAGCTGCTGCATGCCGGGCCCGACCTCGTCCCACCACCGCGGCGCCGCCACGCGCGGCAGGTCGCGCCCGCGCAGCGAGTACGGCGTGATCGTCGTCTTCGCCGGGTGGTTCTGCGACCAGTCGATGAGCACCTTCCCGCCGCGCACGTCCTTCTTCATCACGGCGACGACGAGCCCCGGGTGCGCCGCCGCGACCGCGTACGCGAGGTCGCGCGCGTACTGCCGGACCTCCATGACGGAGCGTGAGCCGGGGAGCTTCGCGTACAGCTGCATGCCCTTGCTGCCCGACGTCACGGGCACCGACTCGGCCAGCCCGTCCTCCTTCAGCCGGTCGGCGACCAGGTGCGCGACCTGCGCGCACTCGTCGAGCCCCGCGGGCGGGCCGGGATCCAGGTCGACGACGAGCCGGTCGGGCCGACGCACGCCCCCGCGGGGCCCGACGGACCACTGCGGCGTGTGCAGCTCGAGCGAGCCCTGGTTCGCGCACCAGACGAGCCCCGCGAGGTCGTCCACGAAGGGCAGCACGAGCTCGGCGCCCTCGTCGTCGGACCCGGGCGCCGCACGGACGGTCTGCCGGCGCACCCAGTCGGGCGCCCCGCGCGGCACGTTCTTCTCGAAGAACTTCTCGCCGCCCATCCCGTCGGGCCAGCGGATCCGCGTCACCGGACGGTCCTTCAGCTGCGCGAGCAACGCCGGCGCGACGCGCACCAGGTAGTTCATGACCTCGGCCTTGGTGGTGCCCGTCGACGGGTACATGACCTTCTCGAGGTGGCTCACCCGCACCTGACGCCCCTCGACGTCGACCATCTGGCGTTCGGGCGTCACGGCAGCTCCCAGGGGTCGGGGTCGGCGTCGGCGCGGATGCCGCGGATCACGGGCTGCCGCAGCCGACCGTCGGGCGTGCGGTTGAGGTAGCGGGCGTCGACGACCACCAGGGGATCGCACCAGCGGGCGCCGCGCGCGTCGAGCGCGGGCACCTCGTCGTCGAACGGGCTCGCGTCCCGCGCGCGGAGCAGCCGCCCGAGGTCGTGCGCCAGCGGGCCCGTCAGGCCGCTGCCCGCCCGACCCAGGAACCGCAGCGCCCCACGCGCGTCGTACGCACCGAGCATGAGCGCCCCGAGCCGGCCCGTGCCCGTGCTCTCCTCGCGCCACCCCGCGACCACCGCCGTCCGGGTCCGCACGTGCGCCGACTTCACCCAGTCGGCGGACCGCCGTCCGGGTTGGTACGTGGAGCTGCGACGCTTCGCGACGACGCCTTCGAGCCCGTGCGCACGGGTGACCTGCCACAGGTCGTCGCCGTCCGGGTAGGTGGGGGAGAGCTGCACGCGGTCGGGCAGCACGAGCCCGGCGAGCACCTCGCGGCGCTCGTCGTACGTGCGACGCGTGAGGTCGGCTCCGTCGAGCCGCAGCACGTCGAACACGACGTACGAGACCGGTTGCCGGTGCGCGAGCGCCGCGGCCCGACGGGCGTCGCGCACGTGCATCCGCTCGGCGAGCGCGGCGAACGAGGGGACCCCGCCCGCGAGCAGCACGATCTCGCCGTCGAGCACGGCGCCCGGGAGGTCGGCCAGCCCGGCCAGCTCCGGGTACGCCGCGGTGACCTCGCGCGCGTTGCGGCTCCACAGCCGCGGGCGGTCGCCGGTGGTGTCCGCGAGCGCCCGCACGCCGTCCCACTTGACCTCGAACGCCCACGCCGGACCCCTCGGCAGGGCGCCGACCTGCGGCGCAGGGGTGGCGAGCATGGGCTCCACGGGTCCATCCTGCCGACAGGACCCGTGCACGTCACGGGCCGGCGGCCTGCCCCGGCCGTGCCGGCCCCTCATCCCCCCGGAGGCGACGACCCATGCGAGCGATCTGGAAGGGTGCGGTCGCGTTCGGCCTCGTCAACGTGCCGGTGCGGCTGTACGCGGCGACCGGCGAGCACGAGGTGACGCTGCACCAGGTGCACCGCGAGGACGGCGGTCGCATCCGGTACCGCAAGGTCTGCAGCATCGACGGCGAGACGGTCGAGTACTCGGAGATCGCCAAGGGCTACGAGACCGAGGACGGCGAGCTCGTCGTGCTCACCGACGAGGACTTCCGGCAGCTGCCGCTCGCGACCGAGCGGGAGATCGAGGTGCTCGAGTTCGTGCCCGCCGAGCAGGTGGACCCGATCCTGCTCGCGAAGACGTACTACCTGGAGCCCGACAAGACGGCGGCCAAGCCGTACGCGCTGCTGCGCGGCGCCCTCGAGCAGGCGGACCGGATGGCCGTCGTGAAGGTCGCGCTGCGCCAGCGCGAGACGATGGCGGTGCTGCGGGTGCGGGACAACGTCATCTGCCTGCAGACGCTGCTGTGGCCCGACGAGGTGCGCGAGGCCGACTTCCCGATCCTCGACGCGGACGTCACGGTGCGGCCGCAGGAGCTCGCGATGGCGTCGTCGCTCGTCGAGTCGCTGGCCGCGGACTTCGACCCGAGCCAGTACGAGGACCGGTACGCCGCGGCGCTCGAGCAGATGATCGAGGCGAAGGTGTCGTCCGGCAGCACCCGGCCCGTGCCCGCGCCGGCGGCCGAGGAGGGCGACGCAGGAGGCGGCGGCGAGGTCGTCGACCTGCTGGCCGCGCTGCAGCGCAGCGTCGAGAAGGCGCGGGGCTCCCGGCCCGCGGACGAGAAGGCGCCCGCGAAGGCGACGTCGAAGGCCTCGTCGAAGGACGAGGACGAGGCGCCACCGAAGAAGAAGGCCCGCAGGTCGACGGCGAAGGACGCGGACGACAAGCCGGCCGACGACACGGGTGAGACGAAGCCGCGCAAGACCCGCCGCAAGGCCTCGTGACGGCGTCGGACCGGCGCGACGACGCGGTCGCCGCGCTGCGCCGGGTCGCGTTCCTCCTGGAGCGCGCGCAGGCGAGCCCGTACCGCAGCGACGCCTTCCGCAACGCCGCCCGGACCATCGAGAAGCAGGACCCGGACCGGCTGGCGGTGCTGGAGAAGGCGGGCGCGCTCACGGACCTGCCCGGGGTGGGCGCGCGCACGGCCGAGGTCGTGGCCGTCACGCTGCGCGGCGGCACGTCGTCGTACCTGGAGCAGCTCGAGTCCGAGCTCGCGCAGGCCGTGCCCGCCGACGCCGACCCCGCGGCCGCCGCGCTGCGCGGGGCGCTGCGGGGCGACCTGCACTCCCACACGGAGGCGTCGGACGGGTCGTCGCCGATGCAGGAGATGGTGCTCGCGGCGCTCGAGCTGGGTCACGAGTACCTCGCGGTCACGGACCACTCGCCGCGCCTGACGGTCGCGAACGGCCTGTCCGCCCCGCGGCTGCGTGCGCAGCTCGACCAGGTGCGTGCGCTCAACCGCGCGGTCGGGCCGTTCCGCGTGCTGACCGGGATCGAGGTCGACATCCTCGACGACGGCGAGCTCGACCAGGACCCCTACCTGCTCGACGAGCTCGACGTCGTCGTCGCGTCGGTGCACTCGAAGCTGCGCATGGACCGTGCGGCCATGACCCGCCGGATGGTCGCCGCCGTGAGCGACCCGCGCACGGGCGTGCTGGGCCACTGCACGGGCCGTCGCCTCCTCGGGCGGCAGCGGCCGCAGAGCGAGTTCGACGCCCGGGCCGTCTTCGAGGCGTGCGCCGAGCACGGCGTCGCGGTAGAGATCAACTGCCGCCCGGACCGGCTCGACCCGCCGCACGACCTCCTGCAGGTCGCCGTCGACGTCGGCTGCGACTTCACGATCGACACCGACGCCCACGCACCCGGTCAGCTCGACTGGCTCGGCGCCGGGTGCGCCAGGGCCGTGCAGCACGGCATCGACGCGTCGCGCGTGCTCACCGCGTGGCCCGTCGAGGAGCTGCTGGCGCGCACTCGCGCGTGATCCCGCGTGTCGTCGTGCACCTGCGTGCCTCACCGACGGGTTAGTGTCTTGCGCATCGTCCCCGTGCACGCGGCCCGCCCGCGCGTCCCGGGGCGCCCCGCCCGGGGACCGGGCCGCATGTCCCACAGTCAACAAGGAGCATGATTCCGTGAGCGTGAACCGCACCGAGCTCGTCCAGGCCGTCGCCGCCAAGGCCGGCCTCTCCAACACCGAGGCGGACAAGGCCCTCAAGGCCTTCCAGGAGGTGCTGGTCGAGCAGCTGTCCAGCGGCGAGAGCGTGACCATCCCCGGCTTCCTGGCCGTGGCGCGTGCCGAGCGTTCGGCCCGCACGGGCATCAACCCGCAGACCGGCGAGAAGCTCGAGATCCCTGCCGGCTACCGCGTCAAGCTGACGGCCGGCAGCGCCCTCAAGCGCGCCGTCCAGGGCTGAGCACCGCCGCACCGCACCGGGGCCGGGGGGGGGGGGGGGGCGCGGGGGGGGGGGGGGGGGCCGCCGCCGTGGGGCTGTATTTCCTGTCCGTGAC